>NZ_JBFAAE010000008.1:0-211548 GCF_040639575.1 Streptosporangium sp. NPDC023825
CTTCCACATGCATTTCACCCCGACCGGCTCCTCCTGGATCAACCAGGTCGAGCGCTGGTTCGGCTTCCTGACCGACCAGATGATCCGGCGCGGAGTGCACAAAAGCGTGCAAGCCCTGGAAAGCGACATCCGCGCCTGGATCGCCGACTGGAACGACAACCCACGCCCATTTGTCTGGAAGAAGACCGCCGAAGAGATCCTCGAATCACTCGCCAGATATTGCCGACAAATTTCTGACGCAGGACACTAGCGGGGAAAGACGATCGTCTTGTGGCCGTCGAGCAGGACGCGCTGCTGGGTGTGCCAGCGGACGGCACGCGCCAGGGCCTGGCACTCGACGTCGCGGCCGATGGCGGCGAGGTCCTCCGCGGAGTGGGTGTGGTTGACCCGGGCGACCTCCTGCTCGATGATCGGCCCCTCGTCGAGGTCGGCGGTCACGTAGTGCGCGGTCGCGCCGATCAGCTTCACGCCGCGGGAGTGCGCCTGGTGGTAGGGCTTGGCACCCTTGAACGACGGCAGGAACGAGTGGTGAATGTTGATCACGTTGCCCGCGAGCTTCACGCAGAGGTCTTCCGACAGCACCTGCATGTAGCGGGCGAGCACCACCAGATCGGCCCGGTAGTGGTCGACCAGGGTCAGGATCTCCGCCTCCTGCCTGGGCTTGGTCTCGGAGGTGACCGGCAGGTGGTGGTAGTCGATGCCGTACGACTGGGTCAGCGGCCGCAGGTCCGGGTGGTTGGAGACGACCGCGACGATCTCGATGTCGAGCAGGCCCGAGCGCATCCGGTAGAGCAGATCGTTCAGGCAGTGACCGAACTTGCTGACCATCACCAGGACGCGCGGCTTGATGGAGACGTCCCGCAGCTTGAAATCCATGCCGAACTCGGGGGCGAGCGCGGCGAAGGCCTCGCGCAGTTCCCCGTCGGGCAGCGAGGAGGCGAACTGCACCCGCATGAAGAACCGCTCGGACACGACGTCACCGAACTGCTGGCTCTCGATGATGTTGCATCCCCGCCCGGCCAGGAGACCGGAGACCGCGGCCACCACCCCGGGACGGTCCGGGCAGGACAGCGTCAACACAAACTCGGCCCTGGAAGTCATGCCTTCACCCTTGAGCTTGAGAGGTCGGATCGTACGAGGCTTCCACCTGACGTGGGCAGAGTACAGCGAATCCCGCCGCCGCACCCGGCGGTCCGGCAGGTGGCGGGCAGGGGGCGCCGAGGCCGCCGCAAGCGTGAGACCGGCGGACGTGACGGCGGTGGTAGCGTCCCTGGCCTATGGACGACCCTCAGCCGAACGACCGGCCCGCGGCCCGGGTGATCTGTGTGGACGGGGCCGGCCGGGTGCTTCTCATGCACTGGCGTGACCCCGTCGGGGGCCAGACCCTGTGGGAGCCGCCGGGCGGCGGGATCGACCCGGGTGAGACCCCCCTCGACGCCGCGCGGCGCGAGCTCGCGGAGGAGACGGGCCTGCCGGGTGAGGCGGTGCTGGACCGGTGGGTGCCGGTACGCCGGGAGTTCCACTGGATCGGCGTCCACTACGCCAAGACCGAGCGGTTCTATCTGGCCAGGTTCGAGGACACCCCGGAGGTGGGAGCGGGGTCGTTCACCGCCGAGGAGAACATCACCTACCTGGGCTCCGGCTGGTTCTCACCGGCGGAGATGGCCGACCTCCCCGGCTTCCTGGAGCCTCCGGACCTGCCGGAGGTCGTCTCCCGGATCATCCGGCTGGGGTGAACCGGGACCACCGGAGACGGCCGGTACCGAATGGACAGGGGTGAAAGCCCGCGCGGCCCTCGATCTCGCCGATCGAGGGCCGCAGCCGTCAGGGCCGATTCTTCCGGCCGGGAAGAATCTCATCCCTTGTGGATGGCGCTGGCGACGCCACCGAGCCTGGACACGCCGGTTTTGTGAACAATGATCTTTTTTATCGCACTCACCAGAGAATAGCGGTAGGTACGAAGAACAATTATTCGCGCATCTACGAAATAGGCAACACTTAGCAGTAAAGCAACCTAAAATTCAGATCATTGAGTTAAAGAGGACATAGCGGCTACCAGGTCTTTTTCTCCATAAATCACCACACATCCCCCTCGCTCTTCCCGGCGGATCTCGCGCCATCCGAACTTGCGATAGAGCTCCATCGCCGCGAGCTGATTCAGGGTGGTGTCACCACGAAGGCGTATATAGCCGAGTTCGACGGCCCGCGCCTCCAGTGCGAGGACCATCTGGGCGCCGAAACCGCGACGCTGGAACTCCGGATGGACCCGCATGCGGCACATCTCGGCGGTTTGGTCGTCGACGCGGCGGAGACCGCCCATCGTGACGACGCGCCCGGCGGGCATCTCCCCCACGAGGAACTCACCCCGGTCGGCGAGGTAGATCTCGTGGATCCTCGGGAAGTCGTCCTCGTAGTAGACGCCGTCCCCCGGCGCGAGACCGACCTGGGCCAGGCATATCTGGTGGAGCGCCCAGACCGATTCGAGGTCGGACCAGCGATAACGCCGAAGCGTTGGCTTCAACTGCCACTCCTGTCGGCCACCGGATCCTCCGTCGACGCGCTGCGGCTGCGCAGCGACTCCATGTAGGTCTTGAGCTTGGGATGGCCGGGCGCCTTCACCTCGACCTGTTTACCCACCTCGTGAGCGCGCTGCATGAGGATGTCGGGCCGGCAGGCCTCGTCGAGACCCGAGACCGTACGCTGGGCGATCTCCAGCGCCTCGTCCACGTCACCCTCAAGGATCTTGCACTGGGCCCGGTCGAACTTGATGAAGGTCGGATCGAGCCAGTCGGTCGGACCGTACTTGGTGAGCGCCTGTTCCAGGATGAGGTCGGCCTCCATCGCCTGCCCGAGCTTGACCAGCGCGTCTCCCTGGTGGAAGTAGAGCTGGCGCTCGGTGTAGCCGAAGGTCGAGTCGTCCTGGTCCGCGGCGGTCATCTGGGAGAAAGCCGCCCTCGCCCTCGACAGTGCCCGCTTCGCCTGGTCGACCACGTCCTTCTTGCCCGAGCCCGACATCATCGCCAGCGCGCGGGCCTCGACCACCGGGGCCATCGCCTGGGCCGCGCAGGGCGTCTGCCCGGCCAGGTCACGGCTCTTCTTGGCGAGGTTGAGAGCCTCGCGCGGATCGCCGTAGTAGAGCGGGACCAGAGCCTCCCTGGCCGTGACCCACGCCCTCAGCGCCCGGTCGCCGGTCTCGTCCGCCGCGGTCCTGCCGGTCCTGAAGAAGGACCTGGCGAGCCGGTGGTCACCGAGATTGACCATGATCATGCCGCTCAGACCGGCGAGCTGCGCCGCCATGCGGCACAACCGTTCCTGCAGGTCGACCGGTTGTCGCCGCTCCATGGCCTTGCGCACCGCGCCGAATTCGAGCATCACGTCGCACAGCAGCCTGAGCGGGGCGGTGTTCATGTACTGGCGGCCGAAGCCGATCGTGGATTCCTCCCACTGATCGAGCATCGCGGGCGAGACGGTGGCCGAGACCAGCGTGTCGTCCATCCTCCTGCGCATGCTCTCCACCGATCCGAGCACCTGTCCGTCCAGCGCGATGCCGCTGCCGGCCAGGAGCTGTAAGAGCGTCCTGCGTAGCACGTTCTCGTCCTCCTCACCCCCGTCCGCGGAATGATCGACGCCGATCGGCTGGATCAGCAGCTCACGCGGACCAGGGGAAGTTTCGGGTCTTCCATCCTGGAGATCACCTCGGACGACACCGGGCATCTTGTGGCCGTGGCCACAGATGCACGGGCCGTCGTACCCGAGGGAGGCGGGTTCGACCCGGTAGGCGGAGCACAGGTAGTGCAGGTATTCGGGACCGGGCCGCTTCAGCCCGCTCTCGTACGCGGACAGGAGCGTCTCACCGATGCCGGGGGCCGACTTGCCGTCGCGTTCGAACAGCGCCCGTATCTGTTCGATGACGTCCGCGAGAGCGACACCATGCGCGAGGCGGTGACCTTTAATCCGAGTGGTCCCGAATTGCGAACTACACTTTTCGTAGATTTCCTCGGCTATCTGCGCCGAGGACTTCCCGGCGGCCAGGCCACGGGCCCTGACCTGCCGCGCTAACTCTGTCTCCCTGTGCTGCCTGCCGGACATACCGGCCCCTCTCTCGTGGCCAGCTGGGCTGGCTGGCACACTGGTCCCGACCGGTCCTCTCTCCCTTGACTCAGTGTGATCTTTCCGTCGCACTGCGCCTACCGAGAATGATGGACCACGTTTGACTCATCCGGAACACGCTAATAAAGCCGCTGGCTAAGAATCGTCCCCCGAGGGACTGTTTCTTTCAACCTACTTGGCACATCGCCCACCCTGAACTGGGTTTTCCCCGAATTGACCCGTAGGGCCACCGTGAGTCATCTTTGGCGAGCAGCACCGTAAGCGTGATCGAACGAACACGATTCGGTGCCGGCGAACCGAGACCACGAGGAGGGACGAGGTGGGTGAAGACGATTTCCGGCACCTTGAGCGGCTGGTGACGGAGCTTGACTGCCGCGGGCTGCACGCCCGTGTGGTGCGGACCCACTCGGGCCGTGCGTTCGTGCGTGTGATCAATCCGAAGGCGACCAGCCTGGCGGAGAACGTCACCTGCCGGGCGCAGGCCGCCCCCAGCCATCGGGATTGGTATTACTGGTGGTCCTGGGGCGAACGAATGCACACGGTGGAGGATCCCGCCGGTGCCGCGACCAAGGTCGCACGCGTACTCGCCGCGGTAGGGGAGTGAGGTGAGCGGCACAGCGGGCTTCACCGCCCGATGTGCCGCGCCTGCCGCGGCTCGACGGAGTCGGCGGGGTGACCGGTGCGGAGCGTCCTCGGACGCTGGGCACCCCGCCGGCTCCGAATCGTCCGGCCGACACGCGCGAACTCCCGCCTGCGGAAACTTCGAAAACGCGGCCGGAACGCGGAGGCTCTCGCGAGCCGAAGCCCACGAACTGCTGTAGAGCAAAGGCTGCCGTCCGACATCTCGTCCGGGCGGTGACCGGAGGGATCCCTTTCGGGAACGGCACGGGACACGCTTCCGGGTGCGTGTCCCGTCCGGGCCACCCGTCACCGGGGCATCCGGGTCCGCCCCCGCGGCCCTAGACCAGGATGTCCCCGTCTTCCCCGGCGTGATGTGACGGAGGCCGGTTCGATCGGCAATATGGGTGGGTCGCATGACTCATCCGGTCTGCCGGTCGATCCGATCCGAGAGGGATCCACTCCGTGTTCCTGCTTTCCCCCACGCCCGCCCCCACCCCCAGCGTCACCCCCACCTCAGATGCGGGAGTCGTCGTCGAGAACCTTCTCGACGCGAGCGCGGGCTTAACACGGGGATGCGGGGACGGCGGGGGGGTAGTCTGCGACGTCGTGAAGATGTTCGTGCCCGCGGCCGTCGACTGGGTGGCCCCCGTGATCGCGGGCCTGATCGCCATCACGCTGATCGTGGTCATCGCGCTGATCCTGCGCAACGTGGCGCACCGGCTGATCGGCCGGGTGGTGCGCCGGGCGTCCACCGAGCGCGCGTCCCTGGCGGGGCGGCTGCGCGGCAGGGAGACGGTCACCCCCGAGGGCCTCGACGCGATCGTGGCCGAGCGGCGCAGGCAGCGGGCGGAGACCATCGGCTCGGTGCTCAGGCACATCGCCTCGATCATCATCCTGGGCACCGCCGTGCTGACCGTCCTCGAACGCCTCTCCGTCCCCATCGCCCCCCTGCTGACCAGCGTCGGCATCCTGGGCGTGGCGATCGGCTTCGGCGCCCAGGAGCTCGTCAAGGACTTCATCGCCGGCATGTTCATGCTCCTGGAGGACCAGTACGGCGTGGGTGACGTGATCGACGCGGGCGCCGCGGTCGGTACCGTGGAGGCGGTCACCCTGCGCATCACCCGCCTGCGCGACGCCGACGGCCGGGTCTGGTACATCCGCAACGGCACGATCACCCGGGTCGGCAACGAGTCGCAGGGATGGTCGCGCGCCACGGTCGACGTGCCGGTGGCCTACGCTTCCGAGATCCCCGTGGTCCGCGATCTGCTCAAGGAGGTCGCCGACGACATGTGGAACGAGCCCGCCTTCCGCGACTCGATCATCGTCGAGGAACCGCAGGTCTGGGGCATCGAGCAGATCTCCGACACCGCCATCATCTTCCGGGTCAGCGCCAAGACCATTCCCTCCCGCCAGGCGGAGGTCGCCCGCGAGCTGCGCCTTCGGATCAAGTCCGCCCTCGACCGAGCCGACATCACGATCGCCGCCTGACGTCAATTAGGCTGGAGACGTGTCCGCTACCCCCGAGGAACCCCAGTCCTTCTACGACGCCGTCGGCGGCGAGGAGACCTTCAGGCGTCTGGTGCACCACTTCTACCAGGGAGTGGCCGCCGACCCTGTCCTCCTGCCGCTGTACCCCGAGGACGACCTCGAAGGCGCCGAGGAACGGTTCCGCCTGTTCCTCATCCAGTACTGGGGCGGTCCCAACACCTACAGCACGCAGCGCGGCCACCCTCGGTTGCGGATGCGGCACAACCCGTTCGTCATCCGCTCGGCCGAGCGCGACGCCTGGCTCCGGCGCATGCACGACGCGGTGATCTCCCTGGAGCTCCCCGACGATCTGGAAAAGCGTCTCTGGGACTACCTCGTGTACGCGGCGCACAGCATGGTCAACGCCCCCGACGCGTGAACCACCGCGCGACCGGGGTCCCCGGCGCGCAGACCACGGCATGGTCAAAGTCCCCGGCATCACCACATGGCAGGGGACCCCGGCGGGTGAGTCACCGCATGATCAGGAACCCCGGCGCGCGGACCACCGCATGATCGGGGTTCACGACGCGCGGACCACCGCATGGTCGACGCCCTCCACGCACAAACGCCGCACGGCCGGGGGTCGCGACGCATAAACACCACCGAGCGGGGGCAACCCATGCTCAT
The DNA here is from genome assembly GCF_040639575.1 of Streptosporangium sp. NPDC023825. Classification (NCBI taxonomy): domain Bacteria; kingdom Bacillati; phylum Actinomycetota; class Actinomycetes; order Streptosporangiales; family Streptosporangiaceae; genus Streptosporangium; species Streptosporangium sp. NPDC023825. The sequence continues at coordinate 6,886 of NZ_JBFAAE010000008.1, forward strand.
GGAAACCCCCTGGTGGCGTGACGCCGTCGTCTACGAGATCTACGTTCGCAGCTTCGCCGACGCCTCCGGAGACGGCGTCGGCGATCTGCCCGGCATCAGGCAGCGCCTGCCGTACCTCGCCGAACTCGGCGTGGACGCGATCTGGCTGACCCCCTTCTACCGCTCTCCCATGGCCGACGGCGGCTACGACGTGGCCGACTACCGCGACGTCGACCCGCTCTTCGGCACACTCGCCGACTTCGACGAACTCGTCTCCGAGGCGCACAGGCTCGGATTGCGAGTGATCGTCGACATCGTTCCGAACCACAGCTCCTCCGCCCACGAGTGGTTCCAGGCCGCGCTGCGGGGCGAGGGGCGTGACCGCTACGTCTTCCGCGACGGCGGTGACCTGCCGCCCAACAACTGGCAGTCGACCTTCAGCGGCCCGGCCTGGACCAGGACACCCGACGGGCAGTGGTATCTCCACCTCTTCGCCCCGGAGCAGCCCGACTTCAACTGGCGCAACCCCGAGGTGCACTCCGAGTTCCTGGACGTGCTGCGGTTCTGGCTCGACCGAGGGGTGGACGGGTTCAGGATCGACGTGGCGATGGGCCTGTACAAGGCCGAAGGGTTGCCGGACACCCCTCCGGAGGGACAGGCGTTCAAGGCCGTGTCGCCGATCTGGGGGCAGCCGGAGGTGCACGAGATCTACCGCGACTGGCGCAAGGTGCTCGACTCCTACGAGGGCGAGCGGATGGCGATCGGCGAGGTCTGGACCGACTCCGCCGAGGATCTCGCGCTGTACGTCCGCCCCGACGAGCTGCACCAGAGCTTCAACTTCGCCTGGCTGGAGGCGCCCTGGTCGGGGCCCGCGTTCAAGAAGATCATCGATGACACGCTGGCCGCCGTGACCGCTCCCACCTGGGTGCTCTCCAACCACGACGTGGTCCGCCACGTGACCCGCTACGGCAACGGCCTGACCAACTCCACGACGGGCCTCTCCCGGGCCCGGGCGGCCCTGCTCACCATGCTCGCCCTACCGGGCTCGGCATATCTCTACCAGGGGGAGGAATTAGGCCTCCCCGAGGTGAAGGATCTTCCCCCGGAGGCCCGCCAGGACCCCATCTTCGCCCGCTCCAAGGGAGAGCTGCCCGGCCGTGACGGCTGCAGGGTCCCCCTCCCCTGGTCCGGCGTGGCCGAGCCCTACGGCTTCTCGCCCGAAGGGACACGGCCCTGGCTGCCCCAGCCGGTCGAGTGGGTCGTGCTCTCCGCCGAGCGTCAGGCGAACGATCCGAGCTCGACGCTGAGCTTCTACCAGGAGGCCCTGCGCGCCCGCCGCGAGCTGCGCGGCACGCTGCCCGACGAGATCACCTGGCTGGACGCCCCCGAGGACGCCCTCATCTTCAGCCGAGGCCCCCTGACCTGTGTCATCAACTGCGGTTCCGAGTCGGTGCAACTGCCCCCGCACGACCGCGTCCTGATCGGCAGCGCCCCGGTGGACGGTCACCTGCTCCTGCCGGACACCGCGGTCTGGCTGTACACCCCCAACGACTGAGGCTCCCGGTGCGCGGCGGTCCGCCCGTTACGGACGGACCGCCGCGCACCGGAGAGACCAGCACCGGGTGAACAGGTGCCGTGACCGGACAGACCAGCACGCCGCAGGTGAGCAGGCGCCGAGCACCGGACAGACGAGCACGCCACGGGCGGGCAGGCGGACGCGCCGTGAGGGTGGCGGGGCCGCTCCACGAGGAGGAACGGCAGGCGCTCCAGGCAGGCGCTCCGGCCGCTCCAGGCAGGCGCTCCGAGGGCGGATGGCGCACGCCTCCGACCTCCTCGCCCTGCTCCCTGTCCCCCGCCCTCAGGCCTCAGGCCTCGGTGAACCTGTTCAGGTAGGCGAGCTCATCCTGGTTCAACCGTCGGGGGGAGGCCCTCTCCACGTCGTAGGCCACGAGCACCGAGCGGGCCTTGACGAAGATCTCCTCATCGTCGCGGATCTCGTACGCGAGGGTGAACCGCACCGGCCGGACCTCCGTCACCCACGACTCCACCCGGACCGGGTCCGGGCGGAAGGTGAGGGGACGCAGATAGTCGACCTCGTGCCGGGCGATCACGAGCCCTTTGAACGGCTCGTTGCCCTCGCGGTGGGGGTCGACATGGAACAGCGCCAGCCGCGCGTCCTCCAGATAGTCGAGAAACCGCACGTTGTTGACGTGTCCCAGCGAGTCGATGTCGGCGAACCTGACGGGCCTGGGAAACACATGCCGATGACCACGGCCGACGCCGTCCGCGATTCTCTGTCCGAACACACCAGAACCGTAGCGAGCCCCCGATGCCCCGCCGTACGGCGGGGCATCGGGGGCTCGTCGGAAGCGTGGCCCGTCACGACCGGACCACACCGGGCCCGGGCCACGCCCCTCTCGGGCGGGGCCCCTGCCGGGTGCGGCACCCCGGACCGGAGACCAGAGTGGTCTCCGGGACCGGGATCAGTCGCGGGTGAGCTTGCGATAGGTGACGCGGTGCGGCCGGGCCGCGTCGGCGCCCAGGCGCTCGATCTTGTTCTTCTCGTAGTCGGCGTAGTTGCCCTCGAACCAGAACCAGTTCGAGCCCTCTTCCCAGGCGAGGATGTGGGTGGCGATGCGGTCGAGGAACCACCGGTCGTGCGAGGTGATGACCGCGCAGCCGGGGAACTCCAGCAACGCGTTCTCCAGGCTGGAGAGCGTCTCGGTGTCGAGGTCGTTGGTGGGCTCGTCGAGCAGCAGCACGTTGCCGCCCTGCTTGAGGGTGAGCGCCAGATTGAGCCGGTTGCGCTCTCCTCCGGACAGGATGCCCGCCTTCTTCTGCTGGTCCGGGCCCTTGAACCCGAACGCGGCGATGTAGGCGCGGGACGGCATCTCGACCTGGCCGACCTTGATGTAGTCGAGCCCGTCGGAGACGACCTCCCAGACGTTCTTGGACGGGTCGATCCCGCCCCTGCTCTGGTCGGCGTAGGAGATCTTGACGGTGTCGCCGATGACGATCTCGCCGCTGTCGGGCGTCTCGCTGCCGGTGATCATCCGGAACAGGGTCGTCTTTCCGACGCCGTTCGGGCCGATGATGCCGACGATGCCGTTGCGCGGGAGGTCGAAGGAGAGGCTCTCCATCAGGACCCGCTCCTCGAAGCCCTTGGTGAGCTTCTCGGCTCGGATGACCGTGGTCCCCAGGCGCGGGCCCGGCGGGATCTGGATCTCCTCGAAGTCGAGCTTGCGGTGCTTGTCGGCCTCGGCGGCCATCTCCTCGTAGCGCTGGAGGCGCGCCCGGCTCTTGGTCTGGCGGGCCCTGGCGTTGGAGCGGACCCACTCCAGCTCCTCTTCCAGGCGCTTCTTGCGCTTGGCGTCTTTCTGGCCCTCAAGCTTGAGCCGCGCCGCCTTGGCCTCCAGGTAGGTGGAGTAGTTGCCCTCGTAGGGGTGGCAGCGGCCCCGGTCGAGCTCCAGGATCCAGTTGGCCACGTTGTCCAGGAAGTAGCGGTCGTGGGTGACGGCCAGGACGGTACCCGGGTATTTCTCCAGGTGCGACTCGAGCCACTGGACACTCTCGGCGTCGAGGTGGTTGGTGGGCTCGTCGAGCAGCAGCAGATCGGGCTGCTCCAGGAGCAGCTTGCAGAGGGCGACCCGGCGGCGCTCGCCACCGGAGAGCTGGGTGACCTCGGCGTCCGGCGGGGGGCAGCGAAGGGCGTCCATCGCCTGCTCCAGCTGGCTGTCGAGATCCCAGCCGTTGCGGTGGTCGAGGGCGTCCTGGAGCTTGCCCATCTCGTCGAGGAGCTCGTCGCTGTAGTCGGTGGCCATCAGCTCGGCGATCTCGTTGAAGCGGTCGAGCATCGCCTTGGTCTCGGCGACACCCTCTTCGACGTTGCCGAGGACGGTCTTGGATTCGTTGAGGGGGGGCTCCTGCTGAAGCATGCCGACGGTGAAGCCGGGCATGAGCCGGGCGTCGCCGTTGGACGGCTGCTCCAGGCCCGCCATCATCTTCAGCAGCGTCGACTTTCCGGTGCCGTTGGGGCCCAGGACACCGATCTTGGCGCCCGGCAGGAACGACAGCGTCACGTCGTCAAGGACGACCTTGTCGCCGTGCGCCTTGCGCACGCGCTGCAGTGTGTAGATGTACTCCGGCATGCCTTTAGTTTAGGGCCTGGGGAGTTCAGCTAGGGGCGGCCTCGGACAGGGTCCGGGAGTTCAGCCGGGAGTGGCGTCGGATCCCGGCCGGCGGGCCGGGGGCACGACGGTGACGGGCAGGCAGATCTGGTCGCGGCCGAGCTCCTTCGCTCGGTAAAGAGCGAGGTCGGCGGCGGCGAGCAGCTCGATCAGGTCGTCTCCGTGCACACTCATGATCGCGACGCCGACCGAGATGGTCACGGTGATCATGTTCTCGTCGGCGGGAACCGCCATCCGTCCCACCCGGGAGCGCAGCCGCTCGGCGACCCTGCGGGCCTCGGTCACGTCGGCCCTGGGCAGCAGGACGACGAACTCCTCACCGCCGAACCGGCCCACCACGTCGTAGTCGCGCAGCTGGCTGCGTATGGTGTCGGCCACCCCGACGAGCACCTGATCGCCGATCAGGTGGCCGTAGGTGTCGTTGACCCTCTTGAAATGGTCGATGTCGACGATCAGCAACGCGAGCGTCTCCCCCGTGCGACGCGCCCTGACGATCTCGGTGTCGGCCTCCCGCTGCCAGGCCGCGGCGTTCAGCAGGCCTGTCTTCAGATCGGTGCGGGCCGCCGCCTGGAGCTGGGCGTGCAGCAGGCTGCGCTGCAGCAGCACCACCGGCGGCAGCGCCAGGACCAGCAGGGCCAGGTTGAGCCCGCAGGTGATGGAGACGAGGACGCCGAGACAGAGCTCGACGACGTCGAGGAGCAGGTTCTCCCGGTTCCACAGGACCTCCCGCCAGCGGCTGTCGGGGTCGGCGGTGTGCGCGGCGACGGCGATCAGCGCGGTGTTGATCACCGTGAACAGGACCGCGCAGCCGATGGCCACCAGGATCGGTCCTCCCTCACCTCTGGTCAGCGCGTTCAGGTCGCCGACCGCGGCGTGGAAGAGCAGGGAGGCCGTGCATCCGGCCAGGCCGATCGCCGCGGAGCTGACGACCCGCCGGTAGACCACCGTCGCGCGCACCCGCCTCTGCAACAGGAACTGGAGCGGGATGGGCGCCAGGAGCGCGTAGAGGGGCGGGAGGAGCAGCGCGGCGGGCAGCCACCAGGCGGAAAGCAGATCACGGTAGACCCCCGCGGGCATGCCGAGTCTCCGGGTCGCCTCGATGCACACGGCTCCGCACGCCATCAACGCGGTGAAGGTCAGCACATCGGACCAGCGGAAAACACCGAATATCGAGAAGAACACGATCGCGGCGAGATCCAGCACCACCAGCCCGCAGAGGTAGCCGACCAGCGGGCGACGCTGCCCCAGCAGGGGCCACCGATCGACCAAGGGTGTCATGCCGTCGCGCGGTTTGACCGAGGTGTGACTGGGAGCCGCCATGTCGTCCCCCTCTCCGACTAACGATGTGTAACACAATAGTTGCGGAGTGTGCGACGCGCGATGGTAACCGCTACCTTTGGCAGAGTGAGTCAGCCCACCGGTTGACCCACGACTTGGAAACCGCTCGCTCGCGAGCGGGCCGTGTGGGAAAGGAGCAAGCCATGCTGCGGGGCGTGACCTGGACCTAACAGGTGTCTCGGCATCTGACACGGGCAAGACCATCGGCCGGCATCTCGGCGTCACCGCGCTGTCGCGGCGAGACACCGACCGCGTCCGGCCGATGCCCCCTCACTCCGCCCGCACCAGGCCCCCTCTCCGCGAGGCCCCTGCTCCGTCAGACGCTGAGGCCCCTGCTCCCGCAGATGCCGAAGGTCCCGCAGATGCTGAAGGCCCCTGCTCCCTCAGACGCTCTTCCCAGGCAAACCCCGTCCCTGCCGCCCCTGCCCGAACCTGGGCTCAGTCCTCCGTACGGGCCCGCGCTCGCCCTCTGGTCCGGCCCCGTCCGGCATCGGCCTCTCGCTCGTTTCGGCTTCACCTCGGACGCTGCCCACACCCGCGCTCCAGGCTTGAACGCCGGTCCACCGGGAGGCCCGCCGCCCGGGCCTCCCGGTGGAAAGTGGCTCAGGCCGCCACGCTCTCCCGCATGGGCCAGGGCGTCTCATCGCTCGCATCCGGGCGGATCCTCGTCGCACCCGGCACACCCCCGGCCGTCTCCTCCCCCGTGCCCGAGCTTCTCCTGCCCGCCGCGTCCTGCCGCCTCGTCGGCGTGCTCTTGCCCGCCCTCCCCCGCCTCGCCGTGGTCTCTCCCTCAGCCGGTTCCTTCCCGGAGGCCTCGTGATCCGCCCCGCGCGGCGGAACCCCCGCGGCCTCTCCGGAATCAACGCCCTCTTGGAGGTAGATGGCGTCCCGGAGGTCGATGGCGTCCCGGGACTCGAGGATGTCTCCGGAATGGGTGATGCCCTCGGGATGCGTGATGTCCCCGGGCATCGCACCGTCTCCGGCCGCCTCACCGCCCGGCGTGATCTCCGTCTCGCGCGGCGTGGACGTCTCGTCGTCGAGGCCGGTCTTCGAGGCGTCGGAGCCGGCCTTCAGCAGGGACAGGGCACCGACAGCTCCGGCCGCGACGGGGGCGCCGCCGCTCATCGCCCAGTCGGAGGTCTCCCGGTCGAGCTCGATCCGCTCCGCGCTGCCGAGAGCCGCGACCGGCCCGCCGCGCTGCGGCTTGGTGAAACTCCCGAGCCCCCAACGCAGGTCGTGACCGAGCGAGCTGGCCTCCACCTCGGGCATGAACCGGCGCTCCCCCTCGTGGGCGAACTCGCGGATCCGCAGCCGTCCCTGGACCACGACCGGCTGGCCCAGATGGACCGACTGTGCGACGTTGTCGGCCAGCCCGCGAAAGCAGCGGACGCCGAAGTAGGTCGTCTCACCGTTGCGCCACTGCTGGTTCTCGCGATCGAAGTAACGGCTCGTTGAGGCGATCTTGAGCGAGGTCACCCGGGAGCCGTCGGGGAAGGTGTGCTGGCGCGGCGGGGCCGCGACGTTACCGGTCAGCGTGACGTAGATGTCGTTCATCGTGCCTCCCATGAGAGCCGGCTGAGTGCCGGCGGCATGAGGACACGATGGCCCGGCCCACCCCCCGCTCGGATTACCGAACCACGCTCTGTGGACAAGCCCGGGACTCGTGCGAAAACTGTGGACAACCCGGTCTCAGCCACCCTGAGCGGGACCCACCCTCGAACGGGGCTCACCTCTGCGCGGAACTCACCTCCGCGAGAGGAGAAGAGGGCGGATCAACCCCGCAGGCCTCGCATGGCTGAATAGAACTCGTTATAGCGGGTCAGCTCCCGCTCCACCGGCTCGATCACCATGCTCTCGGCGACACCGGCGACCCTGCGGCGCATCTCGCGCTCCAGCGCGTCACGCTCGTTGCCCGCGCCGAGCACGACGAAGTTGCGGCTGGCCATCGCGGTGAGCAGGCCGAGCCCCAGGACAGAGAAGATCATCAATCCGACCCAGGGCAGCGAGGCGGCGTCGCCGAACACCTCCAGCCCCTCCGGCGGGCTTCCCGCGCCGAACACGCCGTAGGTGAGAGCCGTACCGACCCAGGCCAGGCCCGCGACGAAGAGCAGGACCAGGAGGTACTGCCAGGCCAAGAGCAACCGCCACCAGCCTGGAACCCTGTCCAGGCGCGGCGCGACCTCCGACAGCTCCTCGGAGAGCACCTCCGGCAGCTGCGAGGAGCGCGAACGCGCGGCGTCCCTGATCCCGTTCTGCCACGCCTCGTGCATGCCCGAGCTCAGGCCGTCGGTGAGCGCCTGTACGGCGGTCTCCACCTCGGCGGGCTGCGCGCTGACCGAGCCGCCGGTCAGGCCGTGGATCTCGTCTCGCAGATCGCCCAGACGCAGGCTGTTCAGCGGGTCGGGACGGAGCTTGGCGGCCCAGCGGGTGTAGGGCCAGCCGACCCACTCGCCGGACCGCGCGGCGTACACGTTCTCCATCGCCTCGCCGATCGCGGGGACACCGACCGCGTCGCAGAGGGCGTCGGTGAGACCGATCCTGCGGGCGTCGTCGATGGAGGAGGGCGGAGCGGACGCGCCGTCGGCGGGCATCACCTTCGCGAGGCGGAGCGTCAGCCGGCCGAGATCGGCCTCCAGCCGCTGGGTCGCGGCCCTGCGCTTGGAAACGGTCTCGGCGAGAACGCCCTTGAGGTTGTCGACGCCCCGGCCCGTGATCGCCGAGGTGGTGACGATCACGGGGTCCTCGACCCCCTCGCGGCGGAGCAGGCCGTCCAGGTCCGCGACGCACTCGGCCAGCTCCTCCCGGTCGAGCCGGTCGGACTGGTTGAGCACGAAGATCGTCACCGCCTCGTGCCCGGCCAGATCGGTCACGTAGCGCCGGTGCGTGGAGGCGTCGGCGTACTTCTGCGGATCGAGCACCCACACCACGAGGTCGGCGACCTGGATCAGCCGGTCGGCCTCGGTGTCGGTCAGCGCCCGGATGGAGTCGTGGTCGGGCAGGTCGAGCAGGATCAGCCCGTGGAGCTGGCTCTCGCCCCGGTCCAGGGCGCTGGCCCGCGCGAAGCGGTGCCGCCACTGGATCTGCAACCAGTCGAGCAGCGGGCCGGCACCGTCCAGGCCCCAGACGCAGGCGTGCGTACGGGCCGTGGTCGGGCGGCGTACCCCTGTCGGCGACAGCTCCAGGCCGGAGATCGAGTTGAACAACGTCGACTTGCCGCTGCCCGTACCCCCCGCGAGCGCGACCACGGTGTGGTCGGAGGAGAGCTTGAGCCTGTCACCGGCGCGCAGCAGCAGCTGACCCGAGTCGGCGAGGAGCTTTGGCTCGACCTTGCCCGGCCCCAGCTCCACGATCCGAGCCAGCGCGGCGAGCCGGCCGCCGAGACCCTGGCGTGACTGGGTGGTGCCAACACTCATCGGGCGACCTCAAGGTTGTACGTTGCCTGGTAAAGGCGGGTGGCGGCGGATTCGTCAGGTATGCCCGCACCGTCGAGAGCCTGGGTGTAACGCGCCATCTCGTCGTCGAAGAGCATGCCGATCCGGGCTCGGAGATCGCTCCGGGCCTTCACGCCGATGTTGCGCAGCGACTCCGCGCCGAGCAGCGCGTGCACCAGCCGTTGCGGCAGCGCCCCGGTGCCGTTCTGCGCGTCCGAGGAGCCGTAACCGAGCAGTCCGATGGTCAGGATCAGCGACAGGGACTCGACGTCGAACGAGATCACCCTGGCCACCGACCGCTTGGTCACCCCCTCGGTGCGTATCAGCTCGATGATGTGCTCCTGCCAGGCCGCGATGGTCCGGCCGGTCCTGCGCAGGAGCTCGTCGGACGCGCGGCCGAGACCGGGTACCGACGCCAGGGCCTCCTGCGCGCCCGGACGGTTCAGCCAGCGCGAGGAGGTCTCCTCCGCGGCCCGGTGCGCCGCCGAGACGACCACCGACTCCAGCCCCGCCCGCAGCGCGGACTTCAGACCGCTGAGCCGCTCGGGCGCCTGCTGGCTCGCCTTGCCGCCGAAGCGGCTCGGCCTGCGCAGGTGGAGGGTACGCATGAGGTCGCCGGACCCGGCGAAGTCCTGCCAGCGGGCGAGCACCTCGCCCCGGAGCAGCGAACCGTCGCCGGTGCTCTTGTCGATCTCGGCCAGCGCGCGGGCGTAGGCTCCGTCCACGTCGCCGCGGAGGTCCCTGCGGAAGGCGACCTGGATCTCCAGTTGCTTGGCCAGCGCGGGGACACGGGTGCGGAAACTGTTCAGCACCCCGTCCAGGGTCGCCCGTACGGCCTGCGCGCGCCGCCGGTCGTCGACCGACAGCTCGGTCAGCCAGAGACGCAGCTCGCTCACCTCGTGGTCGGGGAGCATCCCGTCGGTGACCTTGCTCTCGTTGATGACGAACCGGTCGACCTCCCCGAGGCCGTACTCGGTGAGCATCCTGACGAAGTGCTTGCTGATCACTTCTTGGGACCTGGGCGGAACCCGGGAGAGCACGATGGCCAGCCGGGCTCCGCGCTCCTTGGCCAGGCGGAGCAGTCGCCAGGCCGGAGCGTCGGCGTACCGGGCGGCGGTGGTGACGAAGATCCACAGATCGGCCGCGTCGAGCATGCGGTGGGCGATCTCGTGGTGCTCCTCGACGACCGAGTCGATGTCCGGGGTGTCGAGCAGTGCCACGCCGGGAGGGAGGCGCTCGGTGGAGACGAGCACGAGGCCTCCGGAGGCGCCCTCGGGATCGGGCTCGCCGAGCCGCCGGAGGCTGCCGAGCAGGTCACCCTCGGCGAACCACTCGTGGTCGTCGGGGTGGCAGGCCAGAACGGGCGTTCCGGTCGTCGGGCGGCGCACGCCGGTCGCGCTGACCTTGGCGTTGGCCAGGGTGTTGAGGAGCGTGGACTTGCCCGCGCCGGTGGAGCCCGCGACCACGACGAGCGCGGGCGCGGTGCTCGTGTGGACGCGAGGGATCACGTAGTCGTCGAGCTGGGCCAGGATCTCGCTCCGGACCCGCCTGGCCTCGTCCGCGCCGGGGAGGTCCAGGCCGAAGCTGAGGTCGGTGACACCGGTGCGTACGGCGGTGAGCGCGCTGCTCAGCGCCTCGGAGACGGCCTCGGGAAGGGGGGTCTCCCGCGTCCGGCCGCCCGGCGTCCCCGCGCCCTTCCCGTCCGGGGTCTCGTCGTCCTCGTCCGGGGTCTCGTCGTCCTCGCCTCGGGTCCTCTCGTTCCCGGCCTCCGTGCCGCCGTCGACCGTTCCGGTCTCGTCCCGGACCTCGTCACCGGCCGCGTCGTCGATCTCGTTCTCACGCTCGTGCCGCGTCTCATCAGCGCTCTCGGAGGAGCCGGCGGGCTCGGCGGGATCGGCCTCGCTCGTGGCCCGGCGGCCAGTGGCGCCGGCGGTACCGGCATCGCGGCGGACCTCACCGCCGTTCTCGGCCTCGTCGTCGATACCGGCGGAGCCGGCGTCGTGCCCGGCCTCGCCGCCGGTCCGACCGGTCCGCGAGGCGTCGTCACCGGCCTGCGGGGCCGCGTCGCCGATCTCCGCGTCACCGGCCTCGGTCTCGGCGTCACCGGCCTCCGCATCACCGGCCTCCGCATCACCCGCCTCAGCCTCGGCGTTCTCGGCGTCGCGGCGGGTCCTGCCGCCGTCATCGGTCTCAGCGGGCCCGTCCTCGCCCTGGGACGCGAGAACGCCACGGCTGTCGCTCCGGGCGCCGCCGGCGCCCTCGGCACCGGCCCGGGGAGCGTCGTCGGCCCGCGAGGCGTCGCCGGTCCTGCCGCCCTCTCCGGCGGTCAGGGTCCGCTGCCCGGCCTCGTCCTCGACGTGGCCGGTGCCCGGCGTGCCGCCGTCACTCTCCGCGCCGTCCTCGGACTCGTCGCGTCGCTCCTGCGGGGTCGTGCCGAGGACGGCGACCTCATCCCGCTCCTGCCCGATCCTGCTCGCGCGAAGGGGCGGGGTGCCTTCGGCGTGGGACCGCTCGTCCTCGCCGCCGGGGACGCCGCTCTCGAACCGGGAGGAGAAACCCTCGCCGGCCGTACGGGAGGCGTCGGCGCCTTCTCCGGAGGCGGGGCCCGGGGCCTCCCGGGGAGCGGGGCTCGGGGTGTCGCCTCCGGCGGTGCCCGGCGGGGGGACGGCGGGGCCACCGGTGCGAGGGACACTCGGCGGGACAGGGGCACCCGGGCGGAAAAGGGCACCGGGCGCGGCCTCGGAGGTGTCACCGCCTCGGGGAGCGTCCGGAGAGACAGGAGCCCCCGGACGGAAGGCCGCACCGGGGGCGGCCGGGGAGGCGGGAGCGCCGGGAGTACCGGCAGAAGGCCTCACAGGAGCACCGGGAGCACCGGAGGAGGGCATGGCGGGGCCACCGGTGCGGGGAACGCTCGGCGGGACGGGGGCACCCGGGCGGAAAAGCGCGCCGGGGGCGCCGGGGGCGCCGCCCTCGCGAGAGGCGCCCGGAGGAGCCCCGGCGGGAGCACCCTGCCCCCGGGAAACGCCCGGAGGAGCCGTGGGGACACCTCCTCGAGGGGCACCCGGCGAGGCCGGGACACCGTAAGAGGCGGGGGCGCCGGGACCTGGGGCCGCGCCGGGCACGCCTCCGCGGGAGGCGTTCGGCGGGACGGGGGCGCCCTCGCGCGAGGCGCTCGGCGAGGTGGGCGCACCCTCGCGGGCACCCGGGGAGGTGGGAGTGCCCTGGCCGGGGACCGCGCCGGGCGAGGCGGGCGAACCCCTACCGGGTGGCGTCGCGGCGGGGCCGCCCCGTGAGGGGCCCGCCGGACGACCGCCCTGGGCGCGCGGGGAGGCGGGGCCGGGGGCCGCCTCGCGGGAGGTGGTAATGGCTTCGATCTTGGCCTGGGCAGCGGCTGCGGCGGCGCGGAAGGCGGCCATCGCCTCCTCGGAGGCGGGCGGGGAGGCAGGGTCGCTCGCCCCGGCCTGGGGTGCGGAACCGGCGGAGCCACCCGGCCGGCCTGGTCCGGCGGGGCCCGCCGTCCTGCCCGAGGGCATGGCGGGACCGGTCACGCCACCCGGGGCCGCGGGCCCCGCCGCCCGGCCCCGGGGCGCGGCGGGACCGCCGGCCGCTCCGGGAGCGGCCGTCCCGGGCCGGCTTTCGGGGGACTGTCCGCGCGCGCGGATGGAGGCCGCGTCGTCGTCGGCGCGGATGGCGCCGAAGGTCACCGTCTGCTCGCCGGGGGATTCCTTGTCATCCGACGAGGTGTCGTCGGGTGGCTCCTGGGGGGTGCCGGCAAGGCGAGGGTCACGGCCACCACCCGAGTGGGGGGGCCTGTTGGACGCCGATTTCACGGTACTCGCTCCGCTCGAACCATCTCGACCTCCTGGCCGACCTTCACGACATCGCCGACGATCACGATCGCAGGTGGCCGAATCCCAGCCGCGCTCACGCGCTCCGCCACGGTGGATAGCGTGGCGTAAAGAGCGCGTTGGGTCGGAAGAGTACCGTCCTGTACCACCATTACGGGAGTTTCCGGCGAACGTCCGTCATGGATCAGCGTTTCGGCGATCGCTCCGATCCGTTCGACCGCCATCATAAGCACCAGAGTGCCGCCGGATCTGGCCAAATTGGGCCAGTCGACGGTGGATCTCTCGTCGCCCGGCGGAACATGTACGGAGATCACGTGGAATTCCTGGCTCACCCCGCGATGTGTCACGGGCACGTTGGCGGCGGCGGGCACCGCGACCGGGCTGGTGATGCCGGGAACCACGAGGACCGGGATGCCCTCGCGGGCGCAGGCGAGCATCTCCTCGCCGCCGCGGCCGAAGACGAACGGGTCGCCCCCCTTGAGCCGGACCACGAACTTGCCCTGCCTGGCGTGCTCGATCAGCAGCTCGTTGATCCTCTCCTGGGCCATGTAACGGCCGTAGGGGATCTTCGCGGCGTCGATCAGCTCGACGTCCGGGGAGAGTTCGTCGAGCAGGGCCTGCGGGGCGAGGCGGTCGGCGACGACCACGTCGGCCTGGGCCAGCAGCTGCCGCCCGCGGACCGTGATCAGGCCGGGGTCGCCGGGCCCGCCGCCGACCAGGGCGACACCCACCGGCTTGGTGCGGTTGCGCCTGGCGCCGACCGTACCGTCCCTGAGGGCTCCGACGACGGCGTCCCTGATCCCGGCGGCGCGGCGGGGATCGCCTCCCGCGGTGATCGCCACGCTGATCTCGTCCACCTTGCCGCTGGCCGGGGTCCAGGCCGCCGAGGCGTCCTTGTCGTCGGCGCGCACGCACCAGATCCGCTTGGCCTCGGCCTCCGCGGCCACCGCGGCGTTCACCGCGCGGTCGTTCGTGCAGGCCTGGACCAGCCAGGCCCCGTCGACGTCGCCGACCTGGTAGCGCCTGGCCTCCCAGGTCACCCGGCCTGTCGCGATGAGGTCGTCGAGGGCGTGCGTGACACTCGTCGAGACGACGGTGACCAGGGCGCCCGCGTCGAGCAGCGCCGGCACCCGCCGCTGGGCGACGCGTCCTCCGCCCACGACGAGCACTCGCCGCCCGGAGAGGCGCAAGCCAAGCAGGTAGGGCGACATGGCGACAAATCTCCCGTTCGCGAGGAATTGTGAAGCATGGCGTGCTAGGAGGTAAACCTACCGGCTAACAGCTCCCTCTTCGCTGCTCCCGTGTTAACAGCTGTCAAGAAAGAGCTGACCGCTGTCAACCCGCCGGCTCAAGACTTCCGCAGATCAGGCTTCCTTGTCCGTCACACCGGCGGAATCGAAGGTCGCGACCTCGTGCATCACCCTGACCGCCGCGCAGACGAGAGGGTGGGCGAGCAGTCCGCCGGTACCCTCGCCGAGCCGGAGTTCCAGCTCGACCAGGGGGCGCAGCCCGAGGTGGTCCAGGGCGACCGCGTGGCCGGGCTCGGCCGAGCGGTGTCCCGCGACGCAGTGGTCGACGGCGCCGGGGGCCAGCGCCGCCGCCGCCAGCGCCGCCGCCCCCGCGATGACACCGTCCAGGATGACCGGTACGCGAAGAGCGGCGCCGGCGAGGACGAACCCGGCGATCGCCGCGTGCTCCAGGCCGCCGACCGCGGCCAGCATCTCCAGGGCGGGCACCCCGGAGACCGGGGCAAGGGTCCCGGAGGCGCCGTTCCACTCGGGCTCCAGGCCGTTCACCCGGAGGGCCTCGCGGACCACCTCGACCTTGCGCGCCAGGGTCTCGTCGTCGGCACCGGTGCCCCTGCCGGTCACGACGGCCGCGTCGTGACCGGTGAACGCGCAGATCAGCGCGGCCGAGGCGGTGGTGTTGGCGATGCCCATGTCCCCGGTGACCAGGCAGCGGGCGCCCCCCTCGACAAGGTCGCGGGCCACGGCGATCCCGGCCTCCAGGGCCGCGACCGCCTGCTCGGGGGTCATCGCCGGCCCCCGGGACAGGTCGGCCGTGCCGTACGCGACCTTGCTGATCGTCAGGCCGGGCGCGGGGTCGAGGTCGGCGGCCACGCCGACGTCGACGACCGTCACCGAGGCGCCGACCTGGGCGGCGAAGGCGTTGGCCACGGCACCGCCCGCGAGGAAGTTGCCGACCATCTGCAGGGTAACCTCCTGCGGCCACGGGGTCACGCCCCTGGCGTGGACCCCGTGGTCCGCGGCGAAGATCGCCAAAGCCGCGGGGACCGGGAGCGGGGGCGGGCTGACCGCCGCTGCTCCGGCCAGCCGTACCGCCACGTCCTCCAGGGCGCCCAGCGCGCCACGGGGCTTGGTCAGGCGGTCCTGGTGGGCGCGGGCCTCCGCGACGGCCGCCGGATCCGCGGGACGGATCGCCGCGATGGTCTCCTCAAGGATGGTCATGTGATCAGTCTCCCTTGAGAAGCGGCTTTTCGGAAAAGCGCCGAAAGGCCGTACACGTGCCGCACACGGTCACCGAGGGCCATCGCAGGGGATCACCAGGCGATACCGCTGAGAGCCTCCTCGTAGCGCTCGATGACCACGTCGGCCAGGCCCTCGCAGTCGCCGATGACGTCGGCGCAGCGGACGTCCAGGTTCGAGTGGCCGGCGGCGTAGGCCATGGCCTGCGCCCAGACGCGGTCGAGCAGGCCACCGGCGAACAGCAGGTAGGGAACGACGATCACGCGCTTGGCGCCGAGGCGGCGGCAGCGCTCGATGCCGCCGGGGACGCCGGGCGGGGTGAGGGAGACGAAGGCCGTCTCCACGGTCATGTACTCGTGGGCGTGGGTCTCCCAGAACAGGCGCGAGACCCGGTGCACGTCGGCGTTCGTCTCGGGACTGGTGGAGCCGTCGCCGACCAGGACCACGGCGGTCTCGCCGATCTCGATGTGCTCGGGCTCCTCGTCGAACGCCCCGGCGGCGGCCGGGACCAGCCGGAGGCTGGCGACCTCGGCGGCCGCGTCGGCCAGACGCTCGGCGAGCAGCGCGAGGATGCGGGGGTCGGAGCCCAGGGGGCGGCCGTAGTCGCAGGTCAGCATGGGGTGCCTCTCCTGCTCGCGGGCCATCGCGGCGGGGATGTCCGCGCCGAGCCACACGTCGCCGGTGAGGCTCATCGGCTGGGCCACCATCCGGTGGTGCCCGCGCGCGACCAGGGAGGCGACGGAGTCGCTGAGGCGCGGCCTGGCCCTGGCGATGTAGCCGCCGGAGACGTCCGCAGCCGTCTGGTCGAGGCGGCAGCGGAGTCGATGGATGAACCTACCGAATTCAGCAGATCCGTTGTCGTCGTGCGAGCCCTGCCCGATGAGCAGCAGCGGCGGTTTCATGGAAACAGGACTCCAATGACCTTGACCTGGGGTTACGCAGTGGCGACTCGCGACAATATCCGATGACGGCACCTCATGGACAGGTAACGGATCGGTAAATTCTGTCTTTTCTGGCGCGGATGTGACGGGCCGCGAAGGTGGGACCGGCGGCGGCGGGCGATGCCCCCTCGCCTGCCGGGCCGTCTGGATCACACGCCATGGCACGGTAGCCAGGCTCGCGGGAGACGTCCAGCACGGCCACGCCGGTGTTTCACGCCACGCGTCGCCCGGCCCGTTCACCCCTCCCGACCGGGCAGGTCTTCCATCGTGCCGCCCGCGACCCGAGAATCCGGTGGGGATCAGGACAGGTCGGTTCTGAGCATTCCGAACACCACGATGTCGCGCGGTCCGTCCTCCCCCAGCTCGGCGGCGCGCAGCACGCCCTCCCTGACGAAACCGGCCTTCTCCGCGACGCGGAGGGAGGCCGTGTTGGCCAGGTCGGCGCGAAGCTCGATCCTGCGCATCTCGGTCGTCTCGAACACCCAGCGCGCCACGCCGAGCAGTGCCTCGGTGGCGTAGCCCCGGCCCCGGTGCAGCGGGTGCACCCCGTATCCGACCTCGGTGGTCCCGGCGCCCCAGAGGGTCCTGAAGAGGCTGATCGCCCCCACGACCAGTTCTTCGGCCTCCATGGCCAGGTGCACGCCCTGGCCCGAACGGCGCAGCTCGTGCACGCCGTGGGAGAGCCACTGGGAGACACCCGAAGGATGACCGGGCGCGCCGGGCGGCAGGAACCTGGCACGCGCCTTGATCACCGACCGGACGCGGGCGGTGTCACCGGGGTGGAAGGGCCGGATCACGAGCCGCCCGGTCAGGATCGGCGGATCGGGTGCGAACGCGGTCACGCGCCCTCCTTGCCGGGGGCCGGGAGATGTGTGGCCCCAACCTCATCCCGGCGGCCCCTCCCGCGCAAGCCCGGATCTTCGCCTCGTCCCGGGCCGGCGCGGCTGGAAAACCACGTCCGGCGGAAGGTGGAAGGCGGAAGCGGGCGGCCGGTTCCCGGCACCCGGCACCCGGTGGAGCGGGACCGCGCCGCCGGCCTTGGTCCGGGCCCGGCGGACGGCGACGGCGCCCGGGCTCAGCGGACGATGACGACCTCCAGCGTGCGCGGACCGTGCACGCCCTCCACCCGGTTCAGCTCGATGTCGCTGGTCGCGGAGGGGCCGCTGATCCAGGTCAGCGGTCTGGAGGGGTCGAGCCTGCCGACGGCCTCCGGGACGCCGGCCACGATCTGCCCGGCCCGTACGACGCACAGGTGGTAGTCCGGGACCAGGGTCAGCGCCCGCCGCCCCTGTCCGGGCCCGGCGTCCAGCACGATGGTGCCGGTCTCCGCGATGGCGACCGCGCACCCGGTGACGATCCCGTCCACCCCGTCCAGCTCGGCCGCGCTCAGCGGGGGATCGTCGGTGACCGGGTCGACCGGAACCCACTCCGGTGGCAGGCCGTCCGGGACGACCAGCCGGGTGGCGCCCCGGCGGGCCAGCGCCGCCGCGATCGTCGCGGGCACCTCGGCCGCCTCGACCACGTGCACGACGGCCCGGTAGTCGGCCACCCGCTCGGCGAACAACTCCACCACGCCCTCCGGACCGGCCGGCGGTGACGTGCGGTAGGCCCGGGTGATCTCGACGTCGGGGGCTCCGGCCACGGCGGAGCGGATTTTCGACAGGATCCGCTCCCTGCTGCCCGTACCGGAGACGCCGCCCACGCCGGACGAGCGTCCGGGTCCGGACGCCGGGGTGGCCGCTCCGGCGTTCATCGGGCACCTCCGTCGGTACGGTCCCACCAGTCGCGGAAGGACTCGGCGGGGATGTCGGGAATGTCGCGGGTATCGGTCCAGGCCGACAGCGGTCCCGGCAGGCGCCCGGGAACGAACCTGCGCAGGCGGCCGCCGAGCCGCTGGGCGCGCGCCAGCCGCGCGGGGCGGTCGAACACCCACCCGGCGGCGCGCATGCCCATGCGCTCGGCACGCGCGTGGCGGACCTTGCCGCGCAGGTGGACCAGGACCTCGGGGATGTCGATCGCGACCGGGCAGGCGTCGAAGCAGGCGCCGCAGAGGGTCGAGGCGTACGGCAGCGACGCGTCCAGCTCCGAGGCGGTCCCGCGCAGCTGCGGGGTGAGGATCGCGCCGATCGGGCCCGGGTAGACCGAGCCGTACGCGTGGCCTCCGGCGCGCTCGTAGACCGGGCAGACGTTGAGGCAGGCGGAGCAGCGGATGCAGCGCAGCGCCTGGCGGCCGACCTCGTCGGCCAGCACCTTCGTGCGGCCGTTGTCGAGCAGCACCAGGTGGAACTCCTGGCCCTCGACCGCGCCCGTCCAGGTGGAGGTGTAGGGGTTCATCCGCTCGCCGGTGGAGCTCCTGGGCAGCAACTGGAGGAAGACCTCCAGGTCCCGCCAGCTCGGCAGCAGCTTCTCGATGCCGACCACGCTGATCAGCGTCTCGGGCAGGGTGAGGCACATCCGCCCGTTGCCCTCGGACTCCAGCACCACCAGCGTGCCGGTCTCAGCGATCATGAAGTTGGCGCCGGAGATCGCGACCTTGGTCGACAGGAAGCGCTCGCGCAGGTGGAGCCTGGCGGCCTCGGCGAGGGCGCGGGGCTCGTCGCTCAGGTCCTCGGGCGCCGCGCGGCCCCAGTCGGCCATCTTGTCCTGGAAGATCTCGCGGATCTCCGAGCGGTTGCGGTGGATCGCCGGGACCAGGATGTGCGAGGGCCAGTCGTCCCCGAGCTGGACGATCAGCTCGGCCAGGTCGGTCTCGTACGCGGTTATGCCCTCCTCCAGGAGGGCCTCGTTGAGGCCGATCTCCTGGGTGGCCATCGACTTGACCTTGACCACGCTGGTCTCGCCGGTGGCCTTGACCAGGCCGGCGACGATCCTGTTGGCCTCCTCGGCGTCGGCCGCCCAGTGGACGTGGCCGCCCGCCGCGGTGACGGCCTCCTCCATTTGGAGGAGGTAGCGCTCCAGGTTGCGCAGGGTGTGGTCCTTGATCTCCTTGCCCGCCCGGCGGAGCTCGGCCCAGTCGGGCAGCTCGCCGACCGCAAAGGCCCGCTTGCCGCGGATCGTGTGGGTGGCCTTGCGGAGGTTGTATCTGAGCTGCGAGTCCTGCACGGCGGCCGCGGCGTTCGCCGGGAAGGCGGGCATGCCCAGGAACGTGCCGCTCATCGGCGGGCCGTCCTCTCGTCGGTCCTCTGCTCGTCGGCCCTCTGCTCGTCGATCCTCTGCTCAACGACCGGGACGCTCATCGGGTGGCCTCCGTGGCGGCGAGGATCTCGGCGAGATGCATGATCCGCACGCCGGTGCGCTGGCGCTTCAGGGTGCCGCCGATGTGCATCAGGCAGGAGTTGTCGGCGGCGCACAGCACCTCGGCACCGGTGGTCGCGACGTTGTGCACCTTGTCGGCGCACATGGCCGCGGAGATCGCCGGGTTCTTCACCGCGAAGGTGCCGCCGAAGCCGCAGCACTCGTCGGCTCCGGGGAGCGGGACCAGCTCCAGCCCCCTGACCTGCTCCAGCAGCCGGGTGGGCCGGTCTCCCACCCGGAGGACGCGCATCGAGTGGCAGGTCGGGTGGTAGGTCACCCGGTGCGGGAAGTAGGCGCCGACGTCGGTGACACCGAGGACGTCGACGAGGAACTCGGACAGGTCGTGGACCTTGGGCGCCATCTCGGCCACCTCGGCGGCGAAGGAACCGGGCGCGTCTCCGGCCGCGGCGGCCCCGCTGGTCCCGGTGATCAGGCCCCCGGGGGTGCCGGACCCGGCCATGGCGGGGGCGGCGGGGGTGCGGGCGAGCCGCGGGTACTGCTCGCGGACCATCGCGGCGCACGATCCCGACGGCGCGACGACCGCGTCGTACCCGGCGAAGACGTCCACGAAGTGCCGTGCGAGCCGCCTGCCCTCCTCGGGGTATCCCGTGTTGACGTGCATCTGGCCGCAGCAGGTCTGCGCCCGCGGGAACTCGACGTCACATCCGAGGCGGCGCAGCAGCGTGACGACCGCCCGCCCGGTACCGGGAAACAGTGTGTCGTTCACGCAGGTGATGAAGAGGGCGACGCGCACGGCACTCCTTCCTTTCAATGGTCCGACCACAGTATGGTCTGACCACATTTCCCCACAAGAGGAGGTCCTCTTGAGCGGTTGGCAGCCGGTCCGGCGTACCCGGGCGTTCGAGGACGTGATCGCCCAGATCGAGCGGCGCATTGCGGGTGACGGGCTCAGGGTCGGAGACCGCCTGCCCGGCGAGCGGCAGCTCGCCGAGCAGCTGCGGGTGAGCCGGTCGTCGGTACGCGAGGCGATGCGGGTGCTGGAGACCCTGGGGGTGGTGTCGTCGCAGGTCGGACGGGGGCCGGACGCGGGGGCCTTCCTCATCTCCAGACCCGCCGAGGCACTGAGCGACCTGCTGAGGCTCCACCTCGGGCTGTCGAACCTGTCACTGGAGGAGGTCGTCGACGCCCGGCTGATGATCGAGAAGTGGTCGGCCGCGCACGCCGCCGCCCACGGGGCCGACCTGTCGGCCCTCACCGCCGCGCTGGAGCGCATGGACGCCACGACGACGGCCGAGGAGTTCGTCGAGCACGACACGGCCTTCCACGTGGCGATCGCCGAGGCCTCGGGCAACCGGCTGACCACCGCCATGATGCTCTCCCTGCGCGACTCGCTCCGCCGCTACGCGGTCGAGGCGGTCGAGCGCCTCGGCGGCACGGCCGGGCTCATGGCCGACCATCGCCGGATCCACCGGGCCATCGCCGCCGGGGACGCGGCGGAGGCCTCGGCCGCCGTGGAGGACCACCTGCGGCGGGCCTATCCCGGCATCTCACGTCCCCCAGGGACTGAGGACGACGCGGGGCTTGAAGGGCAGCAGGGGCGGGGTGACCGAGTCGGCTGAGCGGCAGGTGGCGCCCGAGCAGGAGACCAGTGCGTCGAGCTGCCGGTTGAACTCGGCGATCACGGGGAGCGGCGTCTCGGCGGCGAGGTTGCGGAGCTGGTAGGGGTCCCTGACGAGGTCGTAGATCTGGTACTCGCCGGTGGAGTAGCGGACGAAGGTGTGCTGGGCGGTCCGCATCCCCTGGTACGCCGGAACCGGGGTCTGCCGGGCCGAACTCGGGCTGGTCGGGCGGTAGAACTCCAGCAGCACGTTCTGGCGCCACGAGGGAGGCCTTTCGCCCCGCAGCAGCGGCAGCAGGGAGCGGCCCTCGGCGAAGTCGGGGAGCGTGGCCCCGGCGAGCTGGGCGAACGTCGGGGCCAGGTCGATGCTCGCGGCCATGTCCCCGACGACGCGGCCCGCCTGCACGCCGGGCCCCCTGACCAGCAGCGGCACCTTGATCGCCTCGTCGAAGGGCGTGGTCTTGCCATGGGGAAGCCTGTGCTGGCCCAGGTGGAACCCGTTATCGGAGGCGAAAAAGATATACGTTTCATCCAGCTTGCCGGAGGCCCTGAGAGATTCGACGAGGGTGCCCACCATGTCGTCCACGCCGAGCATCGCCCGGAGCCGGTCCCGGTAGTGGCGGTCGATTTTGCGGATCTTCGAGGTGTCGAGCGGCGGGAGCGACCTGAGCCAGAGCGGCTCGGCACTGACGTCGGGCTGGTTGAAGGACGGGGTGCGCGGAGCCACCACCCCGGCGAAGGCGGCCTGGTGCCGGGGGGCGTAGTTGGCCGGGTTGTGCGGGGCGACCGGGGCGAGGTAGAGGAAGAACGGATCCTGACTGGGCTGGGACACGAACGCCCCCGCCTTCGCGCTGAGCACGTCGGTCAGATAGTCCTGCGGCGCGAAGCCGTAGTCGCGCAGCATGCCGTTCTCGTTGAGCGTGTAGCCGTACTCCTCGTACAGCCTGCGCACCGGTACGTCCCACTCGTCCCAGCCGGGAGGCACGTGGGTGGCGGAGGTGGCGCCGCCGGGATAGTGGTTGAGGTATTTGCCCATCAGTCCGGTGCGGTATCCGGCCGACTTCATCCACGTCGCAATGTTGGAGCGTTCCAGTCCGGATGTGTAGTACTTGGTGAAGCCTCCTTCGGGGGCCGTGTTGGTGTACACGCCGTGGCTGTGCACGTACTGGCACCGCATGATCGACGCGCGCGAGGGGCAGCACCAGGAGTTGGGCACGAAGAACCTGTCGAAGCTGGTGCCACTCCGGGCGAGCAGGTTCCAGATATTGGGAAATTTCTGCAGATCACCCGCGTCCAGGTCGTCGACGAGGATCAGCACCACGTTGGGCCGCCCCGCCGCGTGCGCCACGGCCGGGATCGTTCCCATCGCGGCGAGGGCGAGGAGCGAGATCAGGGAGAGGAGTTTGCGAGCGGCATTGAGCACAAGTGCACGCTTCCCGGGAGACCGAATTTCGACACCTCACACTCGACCGACCAATATAGAACGTGTTCTAATTGCGGAGCCCGTCCGGCGTCACGTCGCGAGGAGACCCCCGTGAGCACCGACCTGAAGCTCGGCCTGAACCTCGGCTACTGGCAACGGAACGCCGACGACGCCACCGAACTCGTCCAGACCGCCGAACGGCTGGGGTATGAGTCCGTCTGGACCGCGGAAGCCTACGGTAGCGACGCCTTCACCCCTCTGGCCTGGTACGGCGCGCGGACGTCCCGCATCAAACTGGGCACGTCCGTGGTGCAGATCTCCGCGAGAACCCCGGCGGCGACCGCGATGACCGCGATGACGCTCGATCATCTCACCGGCGGGCGGCTGCTGCTCGGCATCGGCGCGTCGGGGCCCCAGGTCGTCGAGGGCTGGTACGGAACGCCGTTCCCCAAGCCGCTCGCCCGCACCCGCGAGTACGTCGAGATCATGCGCAAGGTGTGGCGCCGCGAGGAGCCGGTGACGAGCGACGGCGAGCACTACCCCCTCCCCTACCCGGGAGGCGCGAACCTCGGCAAGCCGCTGAAGCTGATCACCCGCCCGCTGCGCGCCGAGATCCCCCTCTACCTCGGCGCCGAGGGACCGAGGAACGTCGCCCTCGCCGCCGAGATCGCCGACGGCTGGCTGCCGCTGTTCGTGTTCCCCGAGAAGATCGAGCGGATGTACGGCCCCTCGCTCGCCGGAGCCGGCCCCGGCTTCGACATCGCCGCGATGGTGATGACCGTGATCACCGACGACGTCAGGGCGGCGCTGGACGGGGTGAAGATGATGCTGACCCTCTACATCGGCGGCATGGGGGCCAAGAGCCGCAACTTCCACGCCGACATCATCGGCAGGATGGGCTACGCCGAGGCAACCGAGGAGATCCAGGCCCTCTACCTGGCCGGACGCAGGGACGAGGCGTTCAACGCGATCCCTGACGAACTGGCCGACGGCATCTCCCTGGTGGGCCCGGTGGGCCGCATCCGCGAGCGCCTGCAGCTGTGGCGCGAGAGCCCGGTGAGCAACCTCCTGGTCATGGGCCCCCGCGACGAGGCGTCCCTGAAGACCGTCAGGGACCTGGTCCTGGGCTGACCCTTCCCGGCCGGACACACCGACCCGGGCGGCGCCGCTCCTCCACGCGCGGAGGCCGCCCCCTCCTCGCCTCCGTCGCCCGGTACGGCGTCCCGCTCCGGGCCGCCGTACCGGGCCTCAGTCCGGCCGGGGGGCCGGGTCGGCGGTGACGGAACGCAGGAGCGGGGCACTCGCCGCCCCCGCGCCGACCACCCCGGCGAACCCGAGCGCGACGCAGACCAGCAGGATGATCGCGCCCGTGACGTTCATCGCGGCGGCGGCGAACGGCAGGGCGCAGAAGACGCCGATCGCGATGGTGCCGCCTCCCATGACCGTCAGCGGTATGAGGGTCTCCGCCCTGCGGGCCGCGTCCAGGACCTCCAGTGGCGTACCGGCCAGGCGGAGCAGCGCGTAGGTCTGCCTGCGGTCGAGGACCGAGGAGGCGGCGGTGATCCCGGCGCTGGCGATCGCCACCAGGAACGAGACCGCGAGCACGATGATCGTGCCGGTGCCGATGTCGTCGAGGATCTGGACGGAGAGCCGGTCGTCGTCGGCGGCCGAGGTCGCCCCGTGCCCGGGCACCAGCCCCTCCAGGGCGGTACGCGCCCGGTCGACGGCCGCCACGTCCACCGGCCCCTCGGAACCGGAACCGGAACCGGAACCGGCGGTGGTATCGGTGCGGCCCACCGAAACGGTGACCACCCTGTCGTCGCCGTCGCCGCCGTCGCCGCCGTCGCCCTTCCTCGCTCGCCCGCCCTTCTCCACGAGGCCGACCGCCGCCCGGACGCCCGCCGCGGACAGGCGCTCGCGCACCTCGGCGGTGACCTCGGCCGCCCGCGCGGAGGGCACGGCCAGACGCAGTTCCGCCCCCGCGCCGTCGAACACGATGTCGCCCGGGGCGAGGAGGCCGATGAACCCGGCCACGAATCCCGTCAGGGCCACGCCGCTCACCGTCCGCCAGGCGGACCGCGGGTCGTCGGTCAACCGGCGCCCGGCCAGCAGCCGCGCGGGGCTCCGGGCGGCGCGGGTGGTGATCCGGCCGATCACCGCGACGACCCACGGTCCGGCGAGGTTGACGCACAGGAAGGCCACGCCGATGACCGCGGCGATCACCCCCACCCCGGCCCCGGAGCCGCGGCCGAGCAGGGGAACCGCCGCCAGGGCCGCGAGCAGCGCGACGACCCGCAGGAAGCGCATCGCCGGAGGGGTCTCCCGCTTGGCGACGCCGAGCGGGCTGACCACCACACGGCGCAGGCCGACCACGGCCGACACCCCGACGAGCAGCGGCACAGCCACCAGAACGGCGAGCGTGGGAAGCACCCCCGGCCACACGTCGGCGAGGAACCAGGGTCCTCCCCTGATCTCGATCCGGGCCAGCAGCGGGGTGAGCAGCCCGTACAGCGCCGTTCCCAGCACCGCGCCGCCGAACGCGGTGATCACCGCTTCGCAGACGGTCATGGCGACCACCTGGCCGGGAGAGGCGCCGACCAGCCGGAGGGCGGCCAGGCGCCGGTCCCGGCGGGCCACGGTCAGGCGGGCCGCCGCGCCGCCGAACACCAGCAGCGGCACGACCATGAGCACGCTCGCGATCAGCCCGAGCGCGCCGTAGCCCACCGCGTCGTCCGTCGTCCTCCCCGCGAAGCCGGAGATCCTGGTCGGCACGGCGCCGCCGCGCGAGTCGTCCGACGAGGTGGCCCTCATCACCGGTGAGTCCGCCGCCTGCCCGCGTACCACGACCAGCTCTCCCGGGTACACGAGCGCCTCGTCGCCGATCGTCCCGCCGCGCCTGCCCGGGAAGCGGGCGGCGAGCTGCCCGGCCGGGAGTTCGCCGGCGAGCTCGGCCAGCCCCGGGGAGAACCAGATCTCCCCGGGCGCGGGGAAGCGGTCCAGGCCGGGCGGCGGGGGTGCCTGCGGCCCGAGCGCGGCGAGGTCCACGACCGTGATCCACAGGTCGCGCACGTAGTCCGTGCGGACGGCCTGGACCGCCACGGCCCCGCTCGCGACCGGTACCGGGTTGCGCCACGCCTCCCGGGCCGCCCTGTCCTGGAAGCCGAGGTTGGCCACGACGGCGAAGAGCAGCAGCGCGGTGGAGACCGCCACCGCCGCCACGGTCAGCCCCGCCCCCAGCAGGCCGCGACGGCCCCCGCCGCGCAGCAGCCGCCAGCTCAGGCCGAGCGGCCCGCTCATCCGCTCACCCCGGGAAACGCCCGGGTCGCCGCCTCGGCGCCGTCCCGCTCCCGGACGTCCTCGTACGGATCCCGCGGGCCGGTGTCCTCGTACGGACTCCGCGGGCCGGAGCCGGGCAGGAGGTGGCCGTCGCGGACCTCGACCACGCGGTCGCACCAGCGGGCCACCTGGGGATCGTGGGTGACGACGACCAGCGAGGCCCCGTTGCGCCTGGTGGCGCCGGTCAGCAGGCGCATCGTGTCGTGGCCGGTGCTCTGGTCGAGCGCCCCCGTCGGCTCGTCGGCGAAGACGACCGCGGGGCGGGTGACCAGGGCGCGGGCGATCGCCACCCGCTGCGCCTGGCCGCCGGAGAGCTCCCCGGGGCGCCGCCCCTCCATCCCGCCCAGACCGAGCGGGCCGAACCACTCGTGCGCCTGCCGCACCGCGTCGGCCCGCGGAACGTCGCCGAGCATGAGCGGCAGCGCGACGTTCTCGTCGGCGGGCAGTTCCGGCAGGAGCTGGCCGAACTGGAACACGAAGCCGAACCGCGTGCGGCGCAGGGCGCTGCGTTTCCGCTCCCCCAGCGTGTCGATGCGGTCGCCGAGCAGGTGCACCTCACCCGCGTCCGGCTTCATGATCCCGGCCAGGCAGTGGAGCAGCGTCGATTTTCCCGACCCGCTCGGGCCCATGATCGCCACGGCCTCGCCCGCGTGGACCGCCAGCCCGACACCGCCCAGCGCCACGGTCGTTCCGAAGCGCTTGATCAGCCCGGATCCCTCAAGGACAACATTCATGCCGAGAACTCTCCCTGCGGGGAGCGCGGCGACGGATCGACCGATGGTCTCCGCGCTCCCCGCCGGGATCGGCCGAAAGGATGATTCGCCGTCGTTCACCGGCACATCGGCCGGATGCCCGATCCGGTCCCGCCTTCGTGCTGGCACAATCCATCAGGTGACGATTCGGGTGCTCATCGCCGACGACCAGGAGCTGGTACGAACCGGGTTCCAGATGATTCTGGACGCCCAGGAGGACATGGAGGTCCTGGCGACGGCCGCCAACGGGGCCGAGGCCGTCGAGCTGGCGCGGAGGCTGCGACCGGACGTGTGCCTGCTCGACATCCGGATGCCCAAGCTGGACGGCCTGGAGGCCACCCGCATCCTCGCGGGGCCGGGGGTGCAGGACCCGATGAAGGTGGTCATCGTCACCACCTTCGACCTCGACGAGTACGTCTACGGGGCGCTGCGCGCCGGGGCGACCGGTTTCCTGCTCAAGGACAGCGGGCCGACGCTGCTCATCGAGGCGATCCGGGCCGCGGCGGCCGGGGACGCGCTGGTGTCGCCGTCGGTGACCGTACGCCTGCTCGAACACCTGTCCCACCCCCGGACCGGCGCCGCCCGGCCGCCCAGCGAGCCCCTCACCGAGCGCGAGCTGGACGTCGTGCGCCTGGTGGCCAGGGGGCGGACCAACCAGGAGGTGGCCGCCGAGCTGTTCGTCTCGCTGTCGACAGTGAAGACGCACCTGGGGAGCATCCACACGAAGCTGGGTGCCAGGAACCGGGTGGAGACCGCCGCGTGGGCGTGGGAGTCCGGCATCGTCGGCTGAGCGGGTCGTTTGGGCTGATTAGCGGGAGAGCTGACGGGATAGAAAGAGGGCAGGTCTTCGGCGCATGGCGGGGGGAGATATACATGCGCTCTATCCCATCTCTACAGAAAAGGTCGGCTTCGGCCGTCTATGTCACGCTCACCGCACTGGTGATCGCGATCGCCGCCCTGGCGGTGTTCGAACAGGCCCGTGGCCGGCGCCTCGTCCTGGAGATAGCCGAACTCGGCGGCGACCCCCACGCCCCCGGCGCCGACGCGGTCTTCGGCGCGGTCACCGTCTTCGCCATCCTGATCATGTTCTTCGCCGGGACCGCGATCGCCGCCGTCGCCGCGTACCTGAACTGGCTGCTCCGCGCCCGGCAGGGCGCCGGCCTGGCCGCGGTGGCACCGGTCCTGGTGAGCTGGTTCGTGCCCGTGGTCAACCTGGTCGCGCCCGCCGTGCTGGTCGACCGGCTGTGGTGGGCCTCCCGCCCGCCGCTGGACCGCCGCCTCCGCTGGACGGCACTGCTCACCGCCTGGTGGCTGAGCTGGCTCGTCGCGCTCGCCCTGGTGCTGGCCCGGCTGTGGCCGGGGGCGTCCCGGGGGGGCACGAACCTGACCGGCTTCGGGCCGACCGAGCTGATCGCCGTCGCGGTCGCCTCACTGCTGTGCGCGGCGACCGTACGGCAGATCACCGGGATCCAGGCCGCGGGTGCCGGGCACCGGCGGCAGGCCGACGCGGAACACCACCTCCCGCCGCCCCCGGCGGAGGCGGTCCCGCACCTGCTCGTGAGGAGCTCCCCGCCCTCCGCCCCGGAGGCTTCCTCGCCGGAGGTGTCGGAGCAGGACCAGCCCCAGGAGGTCCACCCCGCAGGGCAGTGAACGAGGACCGCCCCACCCGGCGGAAGGCGGGCCGGGGCAAGGCGGGGCGCCGGCCACATGTCTCCGGCGGCATGTCTTCGTCGGCACGCCTCCGGCGGTATGCCTCCGGCGGCGGAAACGTATCCGGACGGAGCGTCAGTCCCATGCCCTGATCAGCAGCCAGCCCTCGCCCGCGGTGTCGAACCGGAGCTCGTAGGTGCCGGCCTGATCGCCCGTGGCGGCCTCGGCCCGCCAGAACCGGCGCTCGCCGGGATCGCTGTCGGAGATCTTCCACCACTCTCGCGCGACGACCCAGTGGTCGAGGACCCGGCGGACGGTGTAGAGGCGGTCGCGCCAGACGAACTGGACGGGCTGCCCGTCGCGGATCCACACCTCGATGGGGTCGCCGTAAAGTCTGCTCAAGACGCCTCTCCCGCGGCTTTCGGATGAGCACCCGGGGGAAGGCGGGCCTGGCGTATCGAACATACGTTCTTATGGGGCCGGGCGCAAGTCCCCCACCTGCCGCACGAGCGGGTTGGCGTCCACCGAGTTGCGGATGCTGAAGGTCACGCTGCCCGCGCGGTAGCGGTCGTCGGACCACTCGACGGGCCGTCCCTCGTGGGTGGTGGTGACCCGGCGCTGGCGCAGCAGCGGGCTGCCCCTGCGCACGGCCAGCAACCTGGCGTCCTGGACTCCCGCGGCCACCGCGTCGATGAGGTGCTCGCCGTAGGCGAAGACGAGGCCGACGCTGTCGTACAGCGCCTGGGTGACCGACTCGCAGCCCGGCTCGATGCGCTCGACGGCCGGGGCGATCCACCCCGCGTAGACCGTGCGCTCCAGCATCACCGGCTCGCCCTCCAGGGAGCGCAGCCGCAGCACGGAGAGCACCGGATCACCGGGCTGGAGCGCCAGCCGTGCGGCCTCGGTGGCGCCGGCGCCCCTGCGGCGCTGCTGCAGCACCTGCCCGCTGACCCGATAGCCCATCGTCCGTGCCCACTGGGCGAAACTGTGCAGCTCGGCGAAGCTCTGGCTGCGCTCGCGGCCGAGCACGATGCGCCTGGCCCCCTGCCGGGACCCGACCAGGCCCTCGGTGGCGAGCACGGCGACCGCCTGGCGGATCGTGCCGCGCGAGGCGGCGAAGCGGGTGGCCAGTTCGGCCTCGGAGGGCAGCTGGGCGCCCACGGGGTACTCGCCTCGCATGATCGCGTCGCGAAGTTCCTCCGCGATGCCCATGTACCGGGCCGTCATGCCCGCGCCCTCTCCGGACGGCCCGCGAGCGCCCGCGTCCCCTCCCGCGCGCCCGCGAACCCCAGGGCACCTCTCCACGCATCCGCGAACACCCGGTGACCGCGCAATCTCGCCTCGTCTCTCAAGCCGCCCTCTCGCCTCCGGCCCGGCGCGCGTCGGCGGGATCCCTCGCTGCGCGCACCTGGCGGCCGGCTCAGCCCCACCCTAAACAAGCGTCAACAGCCCACATAGCCCGGGTTCACGCATTTCACCGCCGTACTTCGTCCGTTCACCGAACAGCAACTGATTCACGACAGAGGAGGTCTAGCTTGTTTGTACAAGTTCGTCTACTTTCGTGAAATATTGCGCGACACCCCCTTGGGAGACACAGTGATCGCATCCCGAGTTCGCTTTGCAGGCCTGGCGGCCTTCCTCCTGGTCGGCGCCGCCGCGTGCGGAGCCGCCCCCGGTACGACGGCACCGTCGGCAGGCGCCTCCGACGGAGGTTCCGCGGCCGGAGTGGACGCCAGGACCGCCACCTCCGCGGCCGACTTCGGCGGGCTGGACAAGCTCGTCGAGGCCGCCAAGAAGGAGGGCAAGCTCCACGTCATCGCCCTCCCGCCCGACTGGGCCAACTACGGAAAGATCATCGAGACCTTCAAGGCGAAGTACGGCATCGAGATCGAGAGCGAGACCCCCGACGCCGCCAGCGCCGACGAGATCAACGCGGTGAAGACCCGCAAGGGCCAGGACCGCGCCCCCGACGTGCTCGACCTCGGCCAGTCCTTCGCGATCAGCGGCGCCGCCGAGGGCCTGTTCGCGCCGTACAAGGTCCAGACCTGGGACAAGATCCCCGAGAACCAGAAGGAGCCGAGCGGCCTCTGGTTCAACGACTACGGCGGCTACGTCTCCATCGGCTGCGACGCCAAGAAGATCGCCAAGTGCCCGGAGACCTACGCCGACCTGCTCAAGCCCGAGTACAAGGGCAAGGTCGCGCTGAACGGCAACCCGACCAAGTCGGGCTCGGCGTTCGCGGGCGTGTACGCGGCGGCCCTCGCCAACGGTGGCTCCTTCGACGACATCCAGCCCGGCCTGGACTTCTTCAAGAAGCTGAAGGAGGCCGGGAACTTCAACCCCGTCGAGACCACCCCGGCCACCATCGAGAAGGGCGAGACCCAGATCAGCATCGACTGGGACTACAACAACGCCGCCTACGCCCCCAAGATGGCCGAGAAGGGCCTCGACTGGAAGACCGTCATCCCCAGCGACGGCAAGTACTTCCAGCTCTACGCCCAGGCCATCAACAAGGACGCCCCGCACCCGGCGGCCGCGCGCCTGTGGCAGGAGTTCCTCTACAGCCCCGAGGGCCAGAACCTCTACCTCGGCGGCTTCGCCCGCCCGGTGCTGCTGCCCGCGATGAAGGCCGACGGCACGGTCGACGCCGCCGCCGA
Organism: Streptosporangium sp. NPDC023825; assembly: GCF_040639575.1. Classification (NCBI taxonomy): domain Bacteria; kingdom Bacillati; phylum Actinomycetota; class Actinomycetes; order Streptosporangiales; family Streptosporangiaceae; genus Streptosporangium; species Streptosporangium sp. NPDC023825. Next base: position 37,787 of record NZ_JBFAAE010000008.1, read on the forward strand.
GGCCAACCTCCCGCCGGTCGAGGGTGAGCCCGCCTTCCCGACGGAGGAGCAGGTCAACAAGGCCAAGGAGGTCCTGGCCGGAGGCTGGGGCGCCGCGGTCTCGGGATGACCGTCCCCGCCGTCACGGCCGCCGCCCCGCGCGGCGGCGGCCGTCCTCGATCCAAGAACTGGCTGGGAGCCCTGCCGCTGCTGGTCGTGACGGCGGTGGCCTTCGGGATCCCGGCGCTCACGCTGCTGGCCGGCGCGTTCACCGTCAAGGACCCGGCGACCAAGGTGTCCTCCCTCGGCACCGCCAACCTGTCCAGGAGCCTCCAGGGGCCCTACCTCAACGCCCTGCTCAGCAGCGTCCAGCTGTCGGCGGTGGTGGCGGTCGCCGCCGCGGTCGCCGGGACGTTCCTGGCCCAGGCCGTGATCACCTCCCGCTTCACGGCGCTGCGCGAGGCCGTGCTGACCTTCTCCGGCGTGCTGTCCAACTTCGGCGGCGTGCCGCTGGCCTTCATCTGGATCGCCACCCTGGGCAACTCGGGGGTGATCACCACCGCGCTGGGCCTCGGCCCGGGGGTGCTGTACAACTTCTGGGGCCTGGCCCTGGTCTACATGTACTTCTCGGTGCCGCTCATGGTGCTCGTCGTGACCCCGGCGCTGGACGGCCTGCGCCCGCAGTGGCGGGAGGCGGCGCAGAACAACGGCGCCACCGCCTGGCAGTTCTGGCGCTACGTCGGCATCCCGGTGCTGACCCCGGCCCTGCTCGGCGGCGTCGTCCTGCTGTTCGGCGGCGCGTTCGCCGCCTACGCCACCGCCTACGCCATGGTGGGCAGCACGGTCCCGCTGGTCACCCTGCAGATCGCCGAGGCCCTCACCGGCGACGTCCTCATCGGGTACGAGAACGTCGCGCTCGCGCTGAGCCTCGACATGATCGTCGTCGCGCTGCTGGTGATGGCGGTCTACCTGCCGCTGCAGAAGAGGAGCTCCCGATGGCTGCGGTAGCCACCCTGCCCGACGTCACCCCCGGTCCCGCCGCCACCGCCCGCCCCGGGCAGCGCCGGGCCTGGCGGGGGATCGTGCTGGTCGTCGCGGCACTCTACTTCGTCGTACCGATGGCGGTGTCCTTCTGGTTCACCGTCTACTCGGAGGGACAGGGCTTCTCCCTCGCCGCCTACGGGCGGATCCTGTCGGCGCCCGGCTTCCTGCCCAGCCTGCTGCTCTCCCTCGCGCTCGCCGCCTGCACCATCGTCGCGGTACTGCTGCTCACCCTTCCGGCGATGCTGGCCGTACGGCTCGGCGCGCCCCGGCTGCGGCCGGCGCTGGAGCTGATCTCCACGCTCCCGCTGGTCGTACCCCCGATCACCTACGTGGTCGGCATCAGCACGGCGCTGCGCGAGGGCGTCGACGCGCTGGCCGCCACACCGTTCTGGGCGACGCTGATCGCCATCCAGGACGAGAGGTTCCCGTTCGTCCTCGTGCTCGCGTACGTGATGCTGACGCTGCCGTTCGCCTACCGGTCGCTGGACGCCGGGCTGCGCGCGATCGACGTGCGGACGCTGGTGGAGGCGGCCCGCAACCTGGGCGCCTCGTGGCCGTACGTGCTGTTCCGGGTGATCATCCCCAACATCCGCTCCTCCATCGCCAGCGCCTCGTTCCTCACCCTCGCGCTGGTGCTCGGCGAGTACACCATCGCGGCCCTGCTCGGCTACGAGACGTTCCCGGTCTGGATCGTGACCATCTCAGGGAACGACGGGCAGCTCTCCGTCGCCCTGTCGATCATCAGCCTGCTCCTCATCTGGCTGCTGCTGCTCACCCTCTCGGGTGCGGGAAGGAAACGCAGATGACCGTCGAGTTCCGGGGGCTGCGCCGCGCGTTCGGCCGCACGGTGGCCCTGGACGGCCTGGACCTCACCGTCGAACAGGGCGAGCTGATGGCCCTGCTCGGCCCTTCCGGCTGCGGGAAGACCACGGCGCTGCGCTGCGTCGCCGGTTTCGAGCACCCCGACGCCGGAGCGGTGCTCGTGGACGGCAAGGACATCACCCGGGTCCCCGCCAACCGGCGGGACGCGGGCATGGTCTTCCAGTCCTACAGCCTGTTCCCCAACCTCAACGCCAGGGACAACGTGGCCTTCGGGCTGCGGGTGCGCAAGGTGCCGACCGCCAGGCGGCACGCGCGGGCCGACGAGCTGCTGGAGCTGGTCGGCCTGCCGGCGCACGCCCAGCGCTACCCGCACGAGCTGTCCGGCGGCCAGCAGCAGCGCGTCGCCCTGGCCAGGGCGCTGGCGCTGGAGCCGCGCGTGCTGCTGCTCGACGAGCCGCTGTCCGCGCTGGACGCCAAGGTCCGTGTCTCGCTGCGCGAGGAGATCCGGCGGCTCCAGCTCGAACTGGGCATCACCACCATCTTCGTCACCCACGACCAGGAGGAGGCCCTCTCGGTCGCCGACAAGGTCGCGGTGCTGCGCGCCGGGCGGCTGGAGCAGTGCGGCCCGCCGGCCGAGGTCTACGACCGGCCCGCCACCCCGTTCGTGGCGGAGTTCGTCGGCGCGATGAACCACGTCCCCGGCCGCCTGTCCGGCCAGGAGGTCACCGTCATGGGCAAGCTCATGCCGGTGGACGGCCCCCTGCCGTCCTCGCCCGACGTCGACGTGCTGGTACGCCCCGAGGCCGTGCTGGTCACCCCCTCCCCCGACGGGAGCGCCACGATCGTGGCGTCGTCCTTCCGCGGCTCCACCGCGCGGCTGCGGGTGCGGGTGGGCGAGCTGGAGGTCCTCAGCGACGTGCCGGGACACGACGCGGTACGCCTGGCGCCGGGCACGCGGGTGGACGTCTCCCTCGTGCAGCGGCCGGTGCTCGTCGCCGCGCGCACCACCCCCGCGCCCGTCCTCACCTCCGGGGACCCCGGGGACTTCGCGGGGTCCCCGGAGTCCTCGAAGTCCTCGAAGTCCCCGGAGGCGGCCGAGTCGGAGGACGTCGCGGGTGTCGGGTGAGCTCGGAGCCGTCCTGTTCGACATGGACGGCACGCTCGTGGACACCGAGGGAATGTGGTGGCAGGCGTGCGTGGAGGTCGCCGCCGAGCTGGACCTGGAGCTGACGGAGGCCGACGCCGGCCACGTCCTCGGCCGCCTGGTCGAGGACGCGGCCGGCTACCTCGCGCGGCGCGCCCCCGTACCTCCCGGTGCGGAACGGGCCGATGCCGAACGGGCCGATACGGAACGGGACGAGGTAGAACGGGCCAGGGTCGAACGGGTCGGGGCGCGGCTCACCGAGGCCTTCGCCGAGCGGGTCTCCGGCGGGGTGACACCGCTGCCCGGCGCGATCCGGCTGCTGGACGACCTGGGGGCGGAAGGCGTGCCCACGGCACTGGTCAGCGCCTCGCCTCGGCTCATCGTCGACATGGTGCTGCACACCGTCGGGGCGGAGCGGTTCGCCCTGGTCGTGGCCGCCGAGGACACCGCGCGCGGCAAGCCGCTGCCCGACCCGTACCTGCGGGCGGCCTCCGGGCTGGGTCTCGACCCCGCCGACTGCGTGGCCGTGGAGGACAGTCCCACCGGGCTCGCGGCGGCCCGCGCGGCCGGGTGCCGGGTGGTGTCGGTCTCCGGCGACCCGGTGGCGGAGGACGTGCTGAGCGTGGACAGTCTGGAAAAAGTGGACCTGCCGCTGTTGCGACTGCTGGCGAGCGGCAAGAGATCGATAGGCTGAGCCACTCATGTGACGGCGTATGCGGTTAGGTACAAAGGTGAACAACCTCAGTCCCGACGAACCCCTGCAGATAGGCCGATACCGCGTGCTCAGCAGGCTGGGCCGGGGCGGGATGGGCACGGTCTATCTTGGCGAGTCCCCTGACGGGCAGCAGGTCGCCATCAAGGTCATCAATCCGGAGTACAGCCAGCACGAACGGTTCCGGATGCGCTTTCGCAGGGAGGCCGACGCGGCGCAGCGGGTCCGCAGGTTCTGCACGGCCGCGGTCATCGAGGCGGCGCTCGACGACGACCAGCTCTACGTCGTCACCGAGTACGTCACCGGCCCCAACCTCGAGGAGGCCGTCGACTCCGGCGGCCCGCTCCGCGGCTCCAGCCTCGACGCGCTCGCCGTGGGGGTGGCGACCGCGCTGACCGCCATCCACAGCGCCGGAGTGGTGCACCGCGACCTCAAGCCGTCCAACGTGCTGCTCTCCCCCGTCGGCCCCCGCGTCATCGACTTCGGCATCGCCCGCGCGCTGGACACCCTCAGCGGGATGACCGGGACCGGCGAGATCCTCGGCACCCCCCGCTACATGGCGCCCGAGGTGCTGCGCGGCGAGCCGGTCTCGGCCGCCTGCGACGTGTTCTCGTGGGGCTGCCTGATGGCGTTCGCCGCGAGCGGGCGGGCACCGTTCGGCGGCGAGGCGCTGCCCGCGGTGCTGTACCAGGTGCTCAACACCGAGCCCTCCCTGGAGGGCATGGAGCCCGCGCTGCGCGAGCTGGTCACCTACGCGCTGACCAAGGACCCGCGGAACCGACCCACCTCGCAGCAGCTCCTGGACCACCTGGTGGGCCGCTCCGCCGCGCCCGAGCAGGCCGCCCACTCGGTCCAGGCCTCCTGGCAGGAACCTCAGGGACCCCAGGGACCCCAGGGACCGCCCGGCGGCGCCCCCTGGACCGGAACCGGACCCGCCGGGCCGCCCTTCCCCGGCTCCGTCCGGGGATCCGCGGGACACGACTCCTTTCCCGGCCGAGGGCACCCGGGTCACATCGCCGATCCCGACTGGAGCCACACCGCGCCGTCCGCGCGGGGCGGCCACACGGTCTCCGGCGCCTCGCAGGCGGGGCCCGGCCACGTCGCGCCCGGCGCCTCCCACGACGGTCCCGGCCACACCCTTCCCGAGGGTCCGCGGGACGGCACCGGGCCCTTCCCCCCGAGGGGCGGGACGGCCGGGCGGCGGAAACTGGTGGTCGGGGTGGCCGTGGCGGCCCTGATGGTGGCGGCCGGAGGGCTCGGCCTGCGCCTCGCGCTCGCTCCCGGCGGCCCGCCGGAGAACCTCGCCCTGCTCTACCAGGACGACTTCACCCAGAGCGGCACCGGCTGGAGCGGCGGCACCTACAGCCCGACGACCGGCACGTACGGCTACGCCCCCGAGGGCTACTACGCCGTCGACGTCAGCGGGTACTCCCCGGTCAGGCGGGAGCAGGCCCCGATCCCCTTCGTGTCCGCTCCCCCGGCCACCCCCGACCCCACGGCCAGCCCCACGCCGATCACACCGAGCCGGATCCTGCTCGGCTCCGACATCACGATCCGCCCCGGCACCAGCGGGATGGGTGAGTACGGGCTGTTCTGCCGGGGCGAGGACGACAACAAGGCGACCCGGTACGAGTTCCTGCTCGACACCGCGGGCAACGCCCGCATCCGCAAGACCGTGAAGAGCGCCGGGGGCGAGCTCACCAAGCCCGTCAAGGTCGACCTGCCCAAGGGCGAGGCCGTCCGGCTCACGGCCGAGTGCACCGGCGTCGAGGGGGGCGTGCAGCTCACCATGTGGGTCAACGACGAGCAGACCCAGTCGTTCCTCGACACCAACCCGTTGCCCAACGGGCTGGTCGGCGTGATCGCCAGGGTGGGCGAGAACAGCAACGCCCTCCTGCGGACCGCGTTCGACAACTTCACCCTGCACGGCCCGGCCACCACCCGGCAGCCTTGACCGGATGACCGCGACGGCGAGTGATACGCACGACAATAGGGACGATCAAGACATTTGTCCGACCTAAGGAGTTCAGCACGATGCGCGCCATAGTCGTCTCCGCCACCGGCGGGCCCGAGGTTCTCACCTACACCGACGACCACCCGGACCCCCAGCTGAACCCGGGCGACGTCCTGGTCGACGTCGCCGCCTCCGGGGTGAACTTCATCGACGTCTACCACCGGATCGGCCGCTACCCGCTCTCCCTGCCCTTCGTCCCCGGGGATGAGGGCGCGGGCACCGTCGCCGCGGTCGGCGAGGACGTCCGTGACGTCGCCGTCGGCGATACCGTGGCCTGGGCCAACGTGCCGGGCAGCTACGCCTCCAGGGTCACGGTGCCCGCCTCCAAGCTGCTCGCCGTGCCCGAGGGGGTCTCCGCCGAGATCGCGGCGGCCGTCACCCTCCAGGGGCTGACCGCGCACTACCTGACGCACTCCACGTACGAGGTGAAGGCGGGGGACGACGTCCTGGTGCACGCCGCCGCCGGTGGCATGGGCCTGCTGCTCACCCAGATCGCCAAGCTGCGCGGCGCCCGGGTGATCGGCACGGTCTCCACCGAGGAGAAGGAGATCCTGGCCCGCCAGGCGGGCGCCGACGAGGTGTTCCGCTACAAGGGCTTCGCCGACGCGGTCCGCGACCTGACCGGTTCCGGCGTGCACGTCGTCTACGACGGCGTGGGCGCGGCCACCTTCGACGAGAGCGTCGCCTCGCTGCGACCGCGCGGCATGATGGCGCTGTACGGCCAGGCCAGCGGCCCGGTCCCGCCGCTCGACCCGCAGCTCCTCGCCAGGAGCGGTTCCCTCTTCCTGACCCGCCCGACTCTGGGCACCTACATCGCCACCCGGGACGAGCTCACCTGGCGCGCCTCCGACCTCTACCGCTGGGTGGCCGCGGGTCAGCTGCGGGTGCACGTCTCCGAGCGCTACCCGCTCGCCGAGGCCGCCCGCGCGCACGAGGACCTCGAAGCGCGCCGTACTACCGGCAAGGTGCTTCTCATCCCGTAAGGGCACGGCGGGTCGGCGCGGCGGTCAGGCGACGCGGCGTGCGATCCGCGGCACGGCGACCGGGCGAGCCGGGCCGGTCAGCGCAGCCGGCAGACGAGCCGGGCCGATCGGCGTAGCGGGTGGACGAGCCGGGCCGGTCAGCGCAGCGGGTGGGCGGGCCAGTCCAGGAGGCGGGCGCCCAGGACCGCCGTCTCCAGGGTGAAACGCTGGGTGGGGTCATCCGGTGAGAACCCGGTGAGGCGGCGGATCCGCTCCAGCCGGTAGGTCACCGCCCGGGTGCTGACGCCGAGCCTGCGCGCGGCGGCGGTCTGGTTGCCCTGGGAGGCGAAGACGGCCTCCAGCGTGGCGAGCAGCGGCTCGGGACCGCCCCGCGCCTCCAGCAGCGGGCTGAGCACGCTCGTGACCAGGTCCTCGATGGCCGCGCGGTCCCGCAGCAGAACCGGGAACACCAGCAGGTCCGCGGCCTTGAGCACGGGGGCGCGCAGCCCCAGCCGGTCACCGAGCTCGATGGCGTTGGCGCCCTCCCGGTAGGAGGTGACCACCCCGCCGGGACCCCGGTGCGCCCGGCCGAGCCCGACCCGCCAGCCGGGCGCGAACGCCTGGCGCACGTGGTGGGTGAACTCGCCGTTCGCGACGGTGAGGCTGCCCGGCGCGACGCACACGAGCATCCCGTCGCGGACCGCGACCAGCACGTTGTGCGAGCCGAACCGGGCGACCAGCGCGTCCTCGATCCGCCGGGCCGTCCCCTCGGCCTCTCCCGCGAGCCCGTCGTCCCCCTGCGCGGTGCCCGCGGTGACCGTGGCGGCTCCGGCTCCCGCGACTCCGGCGGAACCGGCGACTCCGGCTGCTCCGGCGGGACGCGCCACGGCAACCACGTACGTCTCGGCCAGGCGGAGCCCGAAGTGCTCGGCCCGCTCGGCGAGCCTGTCGGCGCGGCCCTGGAGCAGGTCGTCGACGAACGCCCTGCGCGCCGCCTCCTCCTGGCGCAGCGCCGACCGCTGGGCGTTCTCGTACCCCTCCATCAGGGCGGAGACCGTACGCCGCAGGGCCGGGAGCGGGGTGGGGCCCGCCGACTCGGCCATGGCCAGCGCGGCCTCGACCAGGGCCCGCACGGACGCGCCCCGCTCGGCGGCCAGCGCACCTGCGGCGCGGCAGTCGTCGAGCTCGGCCCGGCCGGGCAGCCTGCCGGTGGCGGCCGCCTCCCGTAACATCCGGAGATGGCCGCCGAGCAGCTCGTCCATCAGACTCCCACGTCACGCCTGTCGAAGGCCGGCATCGCGATCAGGACCAGCGCGACGGTCGCCCCGGCCAGCACGAGATAGTCCCACGCCGGGAATCCCAGCTGGATCGGCCGCCCGTCGAGGTAGTAGTGGAACGGCGAGATCCAGCGCAGCCAGGACACGCCGTCCACGTTCTTGCCCATGGTCTCGACCACGTATCCGGCCACGGCGACGACCCCGACCACCGCCAGGGCGGCCCCCCGGCGCCCCGTCGCGGCGCCGACCGTCAGGCAGAGCGTGCCGAAGAAGAGGGCGAGCAGGAAGACGCCCACGTGACCGGCGAGGATCCTGTCGGCGGGGACACCCATGTCGACGGCCGTCACCAGGCCCAGCACCACGAGGAAGGTGACCGCCGCCACGCCGAGCAGCGCGAGGGCCAGGGCGGCGAAGCGCTCCAGGACCAGCCGCCTGCGGTCGATCGGGAGGGTCAGGACCAGTTCCAGCGTGCCCGACTCCTCGGGCTGGGCGATCGCCCGGTTGCCGATCACCGCGGCGCACATGATGAACAGCAGCGGCCCGAACAGCTGGTAGACCAGGGTCTGCAGATAGCCGGAGCCGCTGGTGAAGCCGCCCTCCAGGCCGCCCATGAGGTCGCGCATGGCCCCGGGGAACTTGCTCAGCGCGAGGTCCCCGTAGAGGTCGGCGTTGCTCTGGATGTTCGGGTAGTAGGCCAGGTACAGCGCGAAGAACGCGCTGATCCCGACGGTCCAGCCGAGCAGCGGCCTGCGGTAGTCACGCAGGCTCTTCGACACCAGCGTGGGCATCGCGCGCCTCCCCTTCTTCTTCGTTCTGGCTGTAGTAGGTGAGGAAGATCTCCTCCAGGTCGGGCTGGGCGCTGACCATGTGCACCACGGTGAACCTCGCCGCCGCCTTGATCAGCGCGTCCGGGCGGCCGTCGATGGTGCAGCGCAGCCCGGCCCCCTCCACCCGCAGGTCCCGTACGCCGGGCAGGTTCTCGAACGCCTCGCGGGGCACCGGGGCGTCGAAGTGGAACTCCACCCGGCGCACCGCCTTCTCCCTGAGCGCGGAGACGTCCTCCACCGCGACGAGCCTGCCGCCGCGCACGATGCCGACCCGGTCGGAGACGTCCTCGACCTCGGCCAGCACGTGGGAGGACATCAGCACGGTACGGCCCGAGGCGCGGACCTCCCGGACCATCGCCAGGAACTCCTGCTGCACCAGCGGGTCCAGGCCGCTGGTCGGCTCGTCGAGGATCAGGAACTCCGGCTCGTGCATGAATGCCTGGATGAGCCCGACCTTCTGCCTGTTGCCCTTGGAGAGCTTGCCCATGGGCACCGACAGGTCGGCCTCCAGCCGTTCGGCCAGCCCCTCGATGCGCCCCTTGGGCACGCCGTCGCGCACCGCGCCGAGGAAGGCGAGGAACTCCCCCGCCCTCTCCCTGCCCTCCAGGGCCAGCTCGCCGGGCAGGTAACCGATCCGGCTCCGCACGCCCGCCTCGCGGGGATCCCTGCCGAGGACCGTCATCCGGCCCCTGGTGGGGCGGATGACGTCCAGGAGCAGCCTGAGCGTCGTCGTCTTTCCCGCGCCGTTCGGGCCGAGATACCCGAACACCTCCCCGGGCCGGATCTCCAGGTCGAGATCCTCAAGCCCCCGGCGCCCGCCGTAGAACTTGGTGAGCCCCTCGGTCTCCACTACCGCTGTCATGCCTCAGATCGTGCCCGCTCGGCGCCGCCGGGGTCATGGCCGGACCCGGACAGCTGGCCGCTCCTTCGTTGCGCGGATCCGGAACCCGCCCGGCGGTGCCGCGCCCGCCCGCGGGGCTATGGTGAGCCCATGAGCCTGGACACTGCCTTCGTACTGGGTGGCGGGGGCCTCCTCGGCGCCCACGAGGTGGGCATGCTGCGGGCGCTCGACGAGGCGGGCATCAAGCCCGACGTGATCATCGGCACGTCCGTGGGCGCGCTGAACGGCGTCGTGCTCGCCGCCGCCCCCGGTGACGCGGTCGCGCGCCTGACCACGCTGTGGGGTTCGGACATCGTCCGTACGGCGTTCGCGGGGTCCTGGGTGACCCGGCTGTCCACCCTCGCCAAGAGCGGCACCCACCTGCACTCCTCCGAGCCGCTGCGCGACCTGCTGGCCCGGACGCTGCCGGTCTCCCGCATCGAGGACCTGTCCGTGCCGTTCCAGTGCGTGGCCGCCTCCGTCGAGCGCGCCGCCGCGCACTGGTTCACCGAGGGCTCCCTGGTCGACGCGGTCCTCGCCTCCTGCGCCGTCCCCGGGCTGCTGCCGCCCGTCCGCGTCGGCGACGGCCACTACCTCGACGGCGGGCTGGTGCACAGCATCCCGGTCGGCCGGGCCGTCGCGCTCGGCGCCCGGCGGGTCTACGTGCTGCACGTCGGCAGGATCGAGCGTCCCCTGGTCGTGCCCCGGCGCCCGTGGGAGGTCGGCATGACCGCCTTCGAGATCGCCCGGCGGCACCGCTTCACCGAGGAGATGGCCACCCTGCCGGACGACATCGAGGTCCATGTCATGCCGTCCGGGGGCGAGTCCCGTCCAGGAATAGACCTCTCTCAGCTGCGTTACCGGGATTTATCGCATATATCTGAATACATCGACCGCGCGTACCGGGCCTCGTCCGACTACCTGGCCCGGCAACAGTCCCCCTGAGCCACCCCACGCCATCGCCCGCACCAGACCGATATAAACCACGCCGCGTCATATGTCCACATCGGGGTAGGCACACACCGGGGACACTCCTGAGGAAACACGCCCGGACCGTCGCCTCCTGAGTCACACCGGCCCCGCATGCGCACCACGACCGCACATCCACACAGGCAGGAGCCGCTCGTGCTGCCTCCTCGCATCATCCGCCGCCTGGTCCTGGCCCCGCTCGTCATCGTGCTCACCGTCGTCGCGGTGCTCACGCTCCCGATCTGGCTACTGGTGGTGACCGCGGCCTCGCTGCGCCTGCCGCCCCCGCAGCGTCGCGGCACCCGGCTGGTCTGGTTCGCGCTGGCGTGGCTGACGCTGGAGTCGATGGCGCTGTGCGCCTGCCTGTGGCTGTGGGTGGCGAACGGCCTGGGCGGCCGGCTCAGCCGCGACGAGTACCAGGAGCGGCACTACGAGCTGATCCGGTGGTTCCTGTCCAAGATCTACGAGGCCGCGGTGCGGATCTTCCGCCTGAGCGTCGAGATCGACGAGCCGCCGCCGACCTCCGAGGAGATCTCCCGCCGCCTCACCCGTCCCGTCATCGTCCTGTCCCGCCACGCGGGCCCCGGCGACTCGTTCCTGCTCGTCCACCACCTTCTCGCCCGCTACGGCAGGCGCCCGAGGATCGTGATGAAGGCGGCCCTGCAGTTCGACCCCTCGCTGGACGTGGTGATCAACCGCCTTCCCAACGCCTTCGTCCACCGCAAGGTCGCCGAGAGCGGCATTCTCGGCGAGATCCGCCGCCTGTCCTCCGACATGGACGCCGACGACGCCCTGGTGATCTTCCCGGAGGGCGGCAACTTCACCCCGAAGCGCCGCTGGCGGGCCATCCTGCGGCTGGAGCAGAAGGGCCTGTCGGAGGAGGCCGCGCGGGCCCGCAGGCTGGAGCACCTGATGGCCCCCCGCCCCAACGGGGCCATCGCCGCCATCGAGGCCTGCCCCGAGGCGGACGTGGTCTTCGTCGCGCACACCGGTCTCGACGACCTCGTCACCTTCGGGGACATCTGGACCCGCCTCCCGCTCAGCGCCCAGATCAAGGCCAAGTGGTGGCGGGTCCAGTCCGCCGACGTGCCGCGCGACCGCGAGGAACAGATCCGCTGGCTCTTCGACCAGTGGGAGGAGATCGACGCCTGGATCACCGCGAACCAACCGGCCCCCGCTCCCGCGGCCTGACCACGGCCTGACCACGGCCTGACCACGGCCTGACCACGGCCGGCGGGCCTACCAGTCCTGGGAGAGGCCCGACATGCGGCGGAGGTATTCGTCCTCGTCGATCTCACCGGCCGCGTAGCGGCGCTTGAGGATCTCGCGGGGATTGTCGGCGACGGAGGTGCGTGCCGCGTGGGCGCGGACCATCATGACCACGCCGAGAACCACCACCGCGATCACCGCGACGACGAAGAGCAACATCAGGATGCGGGACATGGTCGGCCTCCCATACCCCCATCAGACCTGGCGGGGGAATATCGAGTTTACCCGGCAGAGGAACTTTCTCCTTTCGCCGGCCGAAGTGATTCGCCCGCCTTCGCGCATCACGGGAACAGCGCTGGAGAGCCGGGAAACCACGCCCCTCGACCGGCGGAGGGAGCGTCGGCTCGACCGGCGGGGAAGGTACCGGCTCAACCGGCGGCGGAAGCGTCGGCTCGACCGGCGGGGAAGGTACCGGCTCGACCGGCGGAGGGAGCGTCGGCTCGACCGGCGGGGTAGGTACCGGCTCAACCGGCGGCGGAAGCACCGGCCGAGAAGTCCGGGGCCTCGCGCGAAGCCCCGCCGGGCGGCAGCGAGGGCAGCCCCCGAGGTGCCCCGCCCTCCAGCAGCCGGAGCAGGGCGCCGGTGTCGACGTTCCGCTCGATCAGGTCACCGAGCGCGTCCAGCCTCTCCTCCCTCAGGGCGGCGAACGACACATCCGGCGCCGGGGTGAAGTCACGCCCGGAGACGGCGGCCACCTCGGCGAGGAAGGCCCGGCGGAAGCCGTCGTTCTCCAGGGCGCCGTGCCAGGTGGTCCCCCACACCGAACCGTCCCGGCAGCCGTCCAGGAAGGGCTCGCCGCCGTCGGCCGTCACCACGCCGTGGTGGATCTCGTACGCGGCGACCGGGTGGCCGTACGCGGTGCCGGCCGGGCGGCCAAGCGTCTTGTGCGCGGCGAACTCCACCGACGCGGGCAGCAGCCCCAGCCCCTCGACCAGGCCCGCTCCCGATTCGACGTCGTCGCGGATGGTCCTGGCGAGCATCTGGTAGCCGCCGCAGATGCCCAGCACCGCCCGGCCCGGCAGGGCCGCGGCCAGGCCGGTGGCGCGGAGCCACGCCAGGTCGGAGACCGTGGCCCGGGAACCGGGCAGCACCACCAGGTCGGCGTCGTCCAGCTCGCCGGGGGAGGTCACGAACCGGACCGCCACCCCGGGCTCCGAGGCCAGCGCGTCCACGTCGGTGAAGTTGGAGATCCGCGGCAGCCGCACCACCGCCACCCGCAGGGTCTGCCGGCCGTACGGGGCGCGCGCTCCGATCGCGGGCCGGTTGTCCAGGGCCAGGGAGTCCTCGACGTCCAGCCAGAGGCCGTCCAGCCAGGGCAGTACCCCGTACACCTCGCGGCCGGTCAGCTCCCTGATCATGTCCAGCCCCGGTTCGAGGAGCTCGGGCGCCCCCCGGAACTTGTTGATCACGAACCCGGCGACCAGCGCCTGGTCGGCGGGTTCCAGCAGCGCCACCGTCCCGTACAGCGCGGCGAAGACCCCGCCCCTGTCGATGTCGCCGACCACGACGACCGGCAGGTTCGCGGCACGGGCCAGGCCCATGTTGGCGATGTCCCCCCTGCGCAGGTTGATCTCCGCCGGACTGCCCGCCCCCTCGCAGACCACCACGTCGTACGTGCTGCGCAACCGCTCCAGCGCCTCCACCGCGACCTGGCGGAGCCGTTCCTTGACGTCCCAGTACTCCATCGCGTCGACCTCGGCCATCGGCCTGCCCATCACCACGACCTGGCTGCGCCGGTCGCTGCCCGGCTTGAGCAGGATCGGGTTCATGTCCGCGCTGGGCTCCAGCCCGCACGCGGCGGCCTGCATCGCCTGTGCCCGGCCGATCTCGGCGCCGTCGGCGGTGACGAAGGAGTTGAGCGACATGTTCTGCGCCTTGTACGGCGCGACCCTCACCCCCTGCCGGGCCAGCCAGCGGCAGATCCCGGCGGTGACGACGCTCTTGCCCGCGTCGGAGGTCGTCCCCGCGACCAGCAGCGCCCCTTTCGCCCCCTTCACGCCTTCGCCCCGGCCCGAGGAACGGCGAACCCGCCACGACACGCGGCACCGGGACGGCGGGTGGCATCAGGACAGATCGGAACCACGGGCGGTTCTCCGGGGGAATCAACCATCATGGCGACCAGCATGCCGCCCCGGCGTCCGCACCGCCCACCCGGACTCCCTACCGGCGCCGCAGGACGGCCAGGACCGCCAGGGCAGCGGCCCCGAGGCCCACCGCCCGCGCCAGCCGTACCGACCTGCGGATGTCCGCGACCGAGGGCTCGGGCCCGTCGCCCATCTCCGGCCGGTGCTCCACGCGGGTGCCGTACACGTTGACCCCGCCCAGCGTGAGGTCCAGCGCCCCCGCGAAGGCGGCCTCGCAGCGGCCCGCGTTGGGACTGGGGTGGCGGTGGCCGTCCCTGCGCAGCACCGCCGCCGCGCGCCGCGCCGAACCCCCCACCAGGGGGGCGCCGAGCGCGGCGAGCAGTCCGGTGATCCGGGCGGGCACGAAGTTGGCGACGTCGTCGAGGCGGGCCGCCGCCCACCCGAAGCGCTCGTAGCGCGCGTTCCGATGGCCGACCATCGCGTCCAGCGTGTTGACGGCCCGGTACGCGAGCAGGCCGGGCACCCCGGCCACCGCCCCCCAGAACAGCGGCGCCACCACCGCGTCCGAGGTGTTCTCCGCGATCGACTCGACGGTGGCCCTGGCGAGCCCGGCCTCTCCCAGCCCGGCCGGGTCGCGCCCGCACAGGTGCGACAGCCGCCCCCGCGCCCCCGCGAGATCGCCGTCCTCCAGGAATCCGGCCATCGCCGCACCCTCGCGGCCCAGCGTCGTACCGCCGACGACCGCCCACGTCGCCGCCGCGCTCAGCGCGGCCCGGACCACCGGGCTGCGCGACCGGGTCGCGGCGTGGCCGAGCAGCGCCACCGGGACGACGCACAGGGCCACGTGGAGGACGCCCCGGGCCCGGCCGTCTCCGTACACCCGCCGCTCCACCTCGGCGGCGGCGGTGCCGAACAGCGCGACCGGGTGCCCGCGCCGGGGGTCGGCGAGCACGGCGTCGATCGCGACCCCGGCGAGCATCCCCAGCCCCTCGGCCACCCCCGGCCGCCGTCCCCTCACCCTGGTCTTCCGCTGTCTAAACGAGATGCTCATGGAGCTCATCCTGGTGGGTCTCCAGCCACACGCGGGCCCGCCGGATGCGCTCCCCCGCCCCGCCGGCCCACATCCGGGCCCATCCGCCGCTCTCGCCCTGCGCCTCGGCCTTGGTCCGCATCGCGTGGTACGAGCGGTCGAAGCGGAGCCGGGCGAGATCCAGCAGGCGACGGCGATCACGCGGTGTCAGGCCGTACTCGTCGCAGAACAGCCGGAGCCGGGGACCGACGTCGAGACGGCGCTGGAGCGGCTCCAGGTCGACGGGATCGGCGATCGGCGCCCAGTGGCGCAGCGTGGTGACCACGTCGAACAGCCGGGTCGTCGGCCGGGCCATGTCGAAGTCGATCAGCGCGGCGGGCAGCCCGTCACGAAAGATCACGTTGTCGAGGTTGACGTCGCAGTGCCCGATCAGCTCCGGTGCCGCGTCGTCGTTGGACCCGGCCTCCCAGACGGCTCCTCGCGGCGGGACGAAACCCTCCGCCGCGTCGTGGAAACCGCGCAGCAGCCGCGCCAGCGCGGCCAGCGACTCCCCGGTGAGCGCGTACGAGGGCAGCGGCCTGGCCGCGGACTCCCCCTCGACGTAGCTCAGGATCTCCCTGCCCCGCTCGTCGACCCCCAGTGCCCGGGGAGCGCCCTCGAACCCGGAGCGCTCCAGATGACGCAGGAGCGCGTGTACCGACCCGGTGGAGGCCCTGCTGGGCCGCCGGACGGTGTCCCCGACCCGCACCACCCCGTCGGTGACATCACCGCCCAGAAGGGGAATCTCCTCTTGGACCGTGGTGACGAACATGGCATACGAGCCTAGACCGCCTCGCCTCTTCGAGAGAACGATTCGGGCAGACCGCTCCCGCCGGACGGACAGCCCGGAAGATCTCCCGGCCCTTCCGAACGCCCGGTCCCCGTCTTTCCGAACACCCCGCCCCGGCCCTTCCGAACACCCTGCCCCGGCCCCGCCGCGCCCGGCGAAAGAACCTCCAGGTCAGCCGCACGGAGGAATCCTCCCCCGCTCCGGTTCCCCCCTTTCGAACGGCCATCGCCCACCTGAGCCGGAGCGGGCGAGCGGTCTCTCTCCCCGCGGGGCGGGTGATCCACAGAGTGATCCTCACGACACCGGCCCAAAACCGTTACGTGGGCACTCCCCGGATCATGCACAATTGAGCGGGAGCACCCTTAGCTCAGCTGGATAGAGCATCGGACTTCTAATCCGACGGTCGCAGGTTCGAATCCTGCAGGGTGCACGTGTCTTGAGCAGGGCGTTCCTTGATCACTACGGAGTGCCTTGGTCATTTTGTGACAGCGGATGCGGCAACAGGCCGTTCATGGCGCCGGCCCCTTCTCCGCCCCGCCGCTTCGTAAGGTCCGGCAGGATGCCGTCCGTGCTGTCGGCCGCGCCGCGCTTCACCTCATCCGACAGATGCACGCAGACGTCCGCGGCCGTCGCCTGCCGGGTGTGCCGCAACACCCCCCACATCGTCTTGATGTCGGCGCCTCCGGCGAACAGGAACGTTTCGCAGGCGTGCCGCAGGTCGTGAATCCTCACCCCCTCGTCGTCGCCCCGGCGTAGATCCGCACGCTTGCACGGCGCGGACCACGCCCGGTTGTCATCGCGCGGTTGCGGCGGCGTGCCCAGGCCCGTGCCGAACACCGGATCCGGGTCTGTCCAGGCTGAAGCGATCCGGGTTCACCAGAGCCTCCATCAGACCCGGACCGCTTCAGCCACCCGTGCGGCCACACGGGCGCCGACGAGGCTGACCACCTGGCACCCATCACCGTCGACTCCGACCAGCCGGTTCGACGCTCGGGTGGGTAGCGCCATGGTGTACGACTTCGCGGATCTCGTGACGATCGGGGGTTGCGTCCGGCGGGATGATCTGGTGCCGGACCCGCCGGGGACGCGACGAGTTGCGCGCGGAGTTCGCGGCCGCGGCGGCGGCTCGGTCAGGGGACGAACACGTTGATGGCGACGCCGATAGGAACGGACACGAGGGCGCCGAGCAGGAAGAACATCCATTGCTGACCCCGTTCGGTGCGGTTGGCTTCCTTGGCCCCTTCGATGAGGAGCAGCCGGATGTTCTTGGCCTGTTCCTGGTCGACGGTGAGGAGTTGCTGCTGTTCTTCGGCCTGGGCGATGAGTTCTTCGCGGGCGGCCTGTTGGGCGGCGAGGTCACGCTGCAGGTCGGCCATGAGGGCGGCGGCTTCGACGAACGCCTCGTTGACGCGCTCGACGCGGCGGCGAAGCGCTTCGCCAGGCTCTTCCTCTGCCTGCACGAGTCGCTGTCTCCTGCCGCGCGCGACGTCTACGGCCAACATGAGGACAACGCCTGCGCTGAGCACGCCGACTGTGGGGAGTGCCCAACTCAACACTTCGGCAAACAGGGCAAAATGCACGACAGCGGTGACCCCGACCGTGGCCGTAGCCAGCAAGAGCACCTTGGCCGCGATGCGCTCAAAGCCGCTTCCGGGTATTTGAGAATTCACTCGCCTATTCGATCGCGGAGAGATGGGTGTGTCACGGCTTGTGATCTGATCGCTACCAGACCACGTACGCGCTGAAATTCCGTTCGGTTTGATCATTCGGTCATGATCGCTAAGACGGGAACAGCTCGAAAGGCCCGTCGCGCTCCAGGTCAAGGCGCCATGGATGCACGAATTCCGCCAGACCTGGACGCTCGTGACACACCCTGCGGGTTTTGAACAAGGTGCTCGGGTGACCCCCCACACCCCATCTTTCGCGTTTCTCTCCGCGACGAAAAATCACGATCACCAGATGAGGGCCACTTGGCGAAGAATCTTGTCACGGCCGTCCAAGGCGGTGATCGGCGGGAAGCGCTGGTAGCCATCCGCGACCGGCTCAGCGGAGAGCCGGCCGCCGCCTCCGGCAGGACGCCGCCACCATCGCCGAGATCGAGGGCTTACCAGGCGGGGAGGAGTCCAAGCTTGACGAACGGGCCGGATGTCATCCCGAGAGATCGCTCCCTTGGCCATGGGCGGGATGATGCAGAGGGGGATGGTCCGACAACCGTGTTGGATCACGTTGGCGCCGAATGAGGCCCCACGACAAGCGGAACACGTTTTCCAGTTCCGCTGAGCATCGCCGTCATGACAATGGAGCGACGCTGACAGAGCCCGGAGGCGTGGTTCAGTTCCGGATTAAAAACAGAAGTTTGACCGGCGGCGGGACGTCGTTGGGATGGGTGCCGGGAGTGAGCGCAATCAGTGTCGCGAGTACGGCGGACAGCAGCTTGGTGAGTTCAGTGTCGGTTTCGCGTTCGCTCAGGGTCATCAGGACGGCCAGTAGAGATACAGCCGCTTGCACCACGCCGCTTTGCGGGATATCCGACTGGCTGCGATCCCATAAAGGTGCCGCCAGCCTTCGCGCATTTCGAATCAGCTCGTCCAGGCCACCGATGTTGTGATTGTGAACGTGGGATTCGCGAGTTAGGTATTCAGCTCGGTCGAACATGCTTTCCAAGTCGTCAACGGGCTGCCGCGGCGAGAGCGTGGTCAAGGCAAGTGCCAGAAAATCGGAGAACGATCCTCCTGTGGTTTTCCGGTCACCTCTGTCCCATCTCCCCGGCTGAGCTGCCCGTTCCTTGGAAAAGGTCTCCAGCAACGCCGCACAAGCGCGGCCCAGACGCATGTCAACGACCTTGTCGATGGCCGCAAGCTCCCTCGCGAAAGCGAGGTCGAGATCGAGGTTGAGGTTGAGGTTGAGGTTGTGGAAGCGGGCCAGGTCGCAGATGTGGGCGAGGGCTAGGGCTAGGGCGAGGCCGGGATCGGGATCGAGGGCCTGTTCGGAGAGGGCGGAGCCAGGGCCGAGGCCATGAGTGCGTTCGAGGGTGAGAACGAGGGTGGAGTCGAGGACGCGGACTCGTTCGAGGTCGAAGTCAGGGTCGGGATCGGGGTCGAGAGCGCGGGCGAGGGCGAGCGCGGCGTCGGCGGGGTCGATGGCGGAGTCGGGATCGAGAGCGCGGGCGAGGGCGAGGGCGAGGATGCGGGCGTGGGCGAGGTTGCGGTCGCGGTCGCGGTCGCGGGCGCGGACAAGGTCACGGATGAGGGCGCGAGAGCGGGACCGTTCAGGGTGGCGGGCCAGCGCGCGTTCGAGGTCACGGGCGAGGTCACGGGCGAGGCTGAGGGCGAGGTCGGTGACGAGGTCAAGGTCACGGGCGAGGGCGCGAGTGAGGGCGTAGGCGCGTTCGAGGTCGCCGACGAGGTCGGGACTGAGGGCGAGGTCGGGGATGAAGGAGCCAAGGCGGGCGAGGTCGAGGGCGAGGATGAGGTCGAGGCTTTGGAGGAACTGGTGTTCGGGGCGTTTGAGGTCGCGAGGGAGGCTGTAGGCCAGGAGCTGGCTGAAGGTCAGGTGCGAACGGTGCAGGAGGAGACGGAGGAGAAGGTACGTGTGGTCCTGGATCAGGTCCGGGTAGCTGTCGACCTGCTCGCGGGTGGGACGGTGGGGGTGAGGGGTGTCGGCGTGGTGGGTGAGGCGGATGCTGTCATCGTCGAGGGTCCAGAGGCTGCTGCCGGGGACGGGATACAGGTCGTGCTGGAGAACCTGGTGGGCTTCTTCAGGGGTGGGAAGACGGTAGCCGGTGCCGTCGGCAAACAGACCGTTGAGCCAGGTAAGAAACCCGCGGATGTCGTTGGGCCAGAGGGCGGCGGGTTCGGTGCCGGGCGGGAGCAGGTGAGTGCCGGTATGGGCGGCGTAGCGGTTCCACAGATCGCACGTAATGGGATCGGCGCAGATCCGAGTGCCGTCGTCGAGGGTGTGGAGGTCGTGGAGGGCGCGGGCGGAGGTTACGCCGTCTAGAAGCCGGGCTTGTTCGGGGTTGAGGGGGGTTGCGGTGAGGATCTGGTTGAGCTGGTCGCGCAGGTGCGGATCGAGTTCGCGAGCTTCAGTGTCGAGGTTGTAGGCAAGGTGGAGAGCGGAGACGGTGCGGGCGGTCAGGCAGGCTTGGACGACGGGACTGGCGTCGTTGCGGGCCGCCCACAGCAGGGTGGTCTCACGCCACCATGGATCGCTGACGTTGTCGACAAGGAGTTGGCGGCGGGTGTGGTGGTTCGGGATGAGGGCTGCGGCGAGATACTCCTGGAAGGTGAGGTGGGCGAAGCCGTACCGCTGATGCCGGCGTTCCAGAATGAGCCCGCTGCGCCGGATGAAGGCCAGGAATGTCTCAGGGGTGACGTCGGGAGCGGTGCGTTCAAGAATGGGGCGGATCACACGATGGGCGTCAGTGGCAGAGATATCCCGTAGCCGATGTCGCATCATGTGCAAGGCGAGTTCCTGGACAACGCGTTCTTTCTTGTCCCCCGTGTCTTCGTTCAGCGTGTCCAGGCCTGCGGGAGCAAGGTTCTTGGCCTCGTCCCGGCGGTGGAGCAGGACCTGGCACATCTCCGTGTACAGGCCGACCCGGCCTCCGGGGAGGCTTCCGCGATATCGGTGCACGTTCGCGATCATGGTCAGGAGCAGAGGGTTGGCGGCCAGGTCGTAGAGCGCGACGCGGGTGCTGATCCGCTGGTACAAGTCATCGGCGGCGCGGTCGGCGATCCGGTCGATGACGTGCGGGTCGGCCTGACGGGCGCGATGCTCGATGGCGCGGTACCAGACATGTAAAAACGCGCGGATCTGCCCGCTGGTGAACCGCTGCACCTGAAGGGTGTCGGCATTGCGTAGTGGGCTGTCCTGATAGCCCAGCGGGCGGGAGGTGACGACGTAGGCATTTTGAGGGTGACGACTGATTTGGTTCTCCACCCAGCGGACCACGCTTTTACGGTCGGCGATGTCGGCGACCTCGTCCAAGCCGTCCAGGAGCACCACGCACCGGCCGCGTGCCAGGCGTTGCTTCAGCCATGCCGCCGGGACCTCCCCGTCCAGCCAGGGTGCCGACACTGCGACCTCGGCCAGCTCGACGGGTAGGTCTGCCAGGATTTGTGCGGCGTGGTCGCGCAGGTACAGCAGGACTGGAATCTGCCGGGGCTGCCAGAACTCGCGCTGCCAGGGCCGCCACCGCCGATCGGCCATCTCCAGCGCCGTGTAGCGGGCCAGAGTGGTCTTGCCCGCCCCGGCGGCCCCCAGCACCGCCAGCACCCGAGTCGGGGCCAGGAACTCCGCCAGCGGTGCCCGCTTCCCGATTTCCGTCGCCGCTGGAGCGGGGCCGGTTCCGCTGTCGCCGGCCACATCGACCACGGGACGCGGTTGTAACGCCACGTCCACGTAGACCTGCCGGGTCCGTAGAACAAACTCCGACTGGGTGACCAGCCCGATCGTCTCCATCTGATCCACTGATGACCGCACACGCCGCAGATAACCGCGTCGCGTCACCCTCCCCCGATGCGTCCCGCTAACTCCGGTCCCGGCCCGCTCGCCTGTGGGATCTCGTGGAGGGCCCGGCTGCAGCGCCATCTGCGCCGTCTGCGCCAGCCCGGCCAGTACCGTCACCACCAGCGCCAGATATGCCCAGGTCCAGCTCAGCTTTCCGTCGTCGAAGACCTGGTTGATCGCTACTCCACCGGTGACCAGGAGTGACGCCGTGATCAGTCCCCACCACACGAACCTCGATCGCCCAGGCACCGCCACCGCCCTTACTGCGTGAACCTCGTAGACCACCACTCAAACGCATGCACCCTTACGCATATGACCACCGTTGCCGATCCGAGATCGGCTGCCGAGGAACCGAAGGAGTCAGCCACGTTGACAGGACAGCCGCGACTCCGCCCCAGTGGACCGTCACCGCCGCTCCCGAGTAATCGCGTGGATCGCTCTGTTCCCACACCGGCACAATTGCCCGATGCGTTTGTGGACGGTCCAGCATCGAGCGGTTCTCACGTCGCTGGAGGATGCCGGCGAGCTGGTCGGGGACTGGGACCGGATCATGGCCGGAAACTACCGGGCCTGCTACGAGGAGATGGTGGCGGAGATGGCACGGCGTGGCCTCGACAGTGAAGGCCGGCCGCCGGTGTGGGCGTGGGCCGGGCCGGACACCGGCGACAACGGCGTGGCGCTGGCGGCGGAAATGCTTCTCTGCCCGCAGACCCCGGAGGAGTACGCCCGCTACGTGGTGCTCGACCTGGACGTGCCGGACGAGGTCGTCCTGCTCAGCTCGTACGGGCGCTGGAACGACTTCATGTACGCGATCATCATGGGCGAGGGGTCGCCGGACATGGATTGGGCGATCGACCGAGAGGAGCTCGACGAGACGCAGGCGTGCCTTGCGCGTGTCGCGGCCGGATGGGTTCTCGGTGCCCGCCCGTTGGAGCCGTTCAGGCCGGAAGAGGAGGAGGCCGAGGGCGGCGGAGTCAGCTCCTGACCGTGCACCGTGCACCGGGTCGGCGCGGGCGGGACCACCCGCTGGACCAGCCCTCACAGTCCGTCGAGCACCGGTCGCCGAGGGAACGCGTTCACGGACGATCCAACGACCGAACTCCAATGGCCCTCGCCTTCGCGCACCCGCCGCATCAAGGCGCGCCGTCGCCGGCCCTGCAACCTCACCGCGGGCCGGAGCGGACGCGCCGGCTCACCAGAACGATCAGCCCTATCTGGATGACAAGCACCACCAGTGCGATCGGTCCCGATGCGGCGGACATCTCCTCCTCCGAAAGCCCGCCACCGCATTCCGTGATGTTGCCGCCCCCGTACGACACGACGCAGTCGCGCCCCAGGATCGCGGCGACGATGAGCCAGTTGGCGAGCAGAAGAAGGACCGCGCCCAGGGCAAGGACCGGCGTGACGTACTTCGCCTTGCCGGCCGCCGGGTTCGTCTTCGCCGCGACAGGTTCGAGACGCCTGCCCATGTCCGGATCATGACTCACACGAACACGTAAGCACAGGCAAGCGATCGCGTGCCAGATCCGCGCCAGACGAACCGGGGTACGGGACACATACGGAACGCGGGCCCTACGGAAGGGAGTAGACCTGGCCGGTCTGGGCACCTTCGATCGAGCGGACGTAAGCCGCGGCGACATCTTTGAGGTCCACCGGCGGGAAGCCGGGGAAGTAGGCCCCGTACTTGTCGAGGTCCTCGGTGAAGACCGTCGGGGAGACGGCGTTGATCCGCTGGGGGGCGATTTCGATGGCGGCCGCCCGCACGAACGCCTCCACCGCTCCGTTGGCCATGGAGGCGGCACTGCCGGTGACGACGGGCTCACGAGCCAGCACTCCGCTGATCAGTGTGAAGGACCCGCGCTCGGAGACGTGGGGAACACCCTGACGCACCAGCTCGATCTGGCTGAGCACCTTGCCGTCGAACGCCGCCTGGTAGTCCTTTGGCGTCATCTCGGCGAACGGCTTCCAGGGGACGTGGCCGGCAGCGCTGACCACGGCCTCGACCGCACCCGTCCTTGCGTACAGTGCCGTGATCTGAGTGGGGTCGGAGATGTCGTGGCGGAGGTCGCCGCTGCTTCGGCCGACGGTGAGGACGTCGTGGCCACGCCCGAGCAGGGTCTCGCGCAGGACGGTGCCGAGTGTGCCGCCGGCGCCGATGAGGAGGATCTTCATGGCGACAACGTTACGGCGGTACGAAGCCGGCGGTGAAATGCTCTTCGGGCGGCATTTATGCTCGGCGATTATGAATGTGGAGCGATTATGAATGTGGAACTGCGGCATCTCCGCGCCTTGGCGGCGATCGGAGACGAGGGCACCATCACCGGCGCCGCGCTCACCCTTCACATGAGCCAGCCCGCGCTCTCACGCACGTTGGAGCAGCTGGAGAGCCGTCTGGGCACCCAGCTGGTGGAGCGCACCACCCGCAGCCTCGCCCTCACCGACGCCGGGAGGCGACTGTGGGAGCACGCCCGCCGCATTCTCGACCAGGTGGACACCGCGCTGGCCGAGGCGGTCGCCGGGAAGCGGCCGCGCCCCATCCGGGTGGCCTTCGCCTGGTCAGCGCTGGGCAGCCACACGGTTCCCCTCCTTCGCGCCTGGCGTGACCGCCACCCCGACACACCCGTGCACATCCGGCGCGTGGACGACCCCGAGACGGCCGTACGGCGAGGCGAGGCCGACGTGGCCTTCCTGCGCGCCGAACCCACCCCGGATCCCAGCCTGGCGAGTTGCTCTCTCATCCGCGAGCAGCGCATGGCGGCCGTGTCCGAGGAGCACCCGCTCGCCCGGCGCCCGGCCGTGCGCCTGGCCGAGCTCGCGGACCGGCCCGTCGTCCTGTGCTCGACCGCCTCCACCACGCGCGCCGATCTGTGGCCCGACGCCCAGCGGCCCCCGACCTTCCAGGTGCCGGGCGTGGACGAATGGCTCACCGCCATCGCCACCGGGGAAGCCGTCGGGGTGACCACCGCGGGCATCGGCTACAACCACCCCCACCCGGGCATCCGCTACCTGCCCCTGTCCGATGCCGCCCCGGTGACGGTGTATCTGGTGTGGCCGAGCAGCCCCTCCCATCCCGCGACCGAGACCTTCCGCCTGCTGGTGCAACGGCAGCTGGCGTCCTAGCAGCGGCGTGCCCGGCCGGACCGTGCCGGCAAGAACCCCTCAGCCGGTGTCCTCGACGGGCGTGCACGGTTGCACGGGAGTGTTCGCCTGGGCCAGCCACTTGCCGAGTCGCCAGGGCGCCTGGGCGTCCGGGTTGTCGCGGAACTCCATCACGAGCGTCTCGCCCGGCCTGATGTGCTCGGGGGAGATCCGGATCGTCCGTATGGAGGTCACCGCGGCGGCCTTGAGCGAACGCGATTCGTTCGCGAGCGCACGCAGCTCCTCCGGTCCGGTGGTGGGCGGCCCGTCGTAGGTCGGGTCCACACCGGCGAACCGGGGAGCCGCACACCGCGTGCCCGCGGCCAGGAACGTCACGTCCGCCCTGACTCCGGCCGCGCCCAGCTTGGCCTGCAGCCCTTCGGGGTCACGTAGTTCGTTGACGGTCACCGTGAGCGTGCCGTCCGAGCTCTCGGCCAGCGCGTAGGCGGGGGTGTCGTTTCCGACGATCAGCACTGTGCCGGCGGCCGCCGCCGCGACACCGGCCGCGACCAGCAGCCGGGGGGCGGTGACGAACCGCCGCCGGGGGTGCATCCCGTCGAGGAGCCGCCGCCGCGCCCCGGCGAGTTCCCCCGGGGTGGCCGGCGGGATGCTCTCCCACATGGCCTTCAGTTCGTCCATCGTCATTCTCCTCGTTCTTCCTGGTTCAGGGCTTGGCGGATCTGGAGGCGGGCTCGGTTGAGCCGCGAGGCGACGGTGCCCGGCGGGATGGCGAGCGCGTCGGCGACCTCCTGGTAACTCAGTTCGGCCCAGGCGACGAGCAGCAGCACATCGCGATCGGCTCGTTTGAGTCCCAGCAGGGCCCGTGCCAGCGGTCGGTTGACGGCGAGGGTGTTGATTCCGTCCTCCACCTGGAGGCCGGGTATCTCCGCCGGATGCACGCCGCTGCGGATGTACGCGCGGTAGAGGTTCGTCTCGGTGCGCCGCCGCTTGCCGATCACGTTGGAGGCGATGCCGTACAGCCACGGGCGGGCGTCGGAGCGGCCCCTGTCGTAATCGCTCCGGCGCTGGAAGGCGGCCAGAAAGGTGTCCGCCACGACGTCCTCCGCCTCGCTGGGCCCCAGTCGCCTGGTCACGTAGCGGTGCAGGAGTGGCGCGTGCCGGTCGAACAGGACGGCGAAGATCTCGGGGTCGTTCAGCGACCTCTCGATGAGGGTCGCGTCATCGACCTCGATGACTTCGCGGGGGATTGTCATACATGTTGGCCTTTCCTGGCGTATGAGGTCACCTGTAGTTACCGCGCCGGGCCGAAATCCTTCATCGGGCAGTCACCACGTCACGGGGACGCGGCCGATACGGGACGCGCAAGGAACGATCATCGTCGCGCCCGTCCGGTGGGTGACGCTCTCCCCCGACGACGGCCTTCCGGCGCCGAAGCCGTCGAGCGGGCCCTGAACGGCCAGGTCGTCGGCGGTGCGGGGAGCGCCACCAGAGGTATGACGATGGTCACTATCCCTCGAATCCACTTAAAACGGACTCATGAGTCCGGTACTGTTCGTCACTAAACGGACCCATGAGTCCGCTTCTATGTCGAGTCGCCGTACAGAAGGAATTTCGAGTGACGAAGCATTCGCGCATCAGCGAGGCCCTCCGGGAGCTGGTCTTCGAGCCCAGGCTTGAGCTGAACGAGGCCCTGGACAAGTACTACGCCCCCGGCTACACCCACCGCAGTGACGGGACATCGCTCGATCGGGCCGCGTTCGCCGAGATGGTGGCCGCCACCCGGAGCCGGATCGCCAGCGGCACGGTGACCGTGCTCGACGAGCTCCGGGACGGTCCCACCTATGCCGAGCGGCATGTCTTCGAGATCACCATGGTGGACGGTTCCACCCTCCGGCGGGAGGTCTCCGTCTTCGGCTCCTACGCCGAGGACGGCCGCTTCCAGCGACTCAGCGAGACGGGGTTCTCCGTCGGCCCGGACGAGAGACCCGCTGACCGACCTGAAGACCCGGACGAGACCCGCTGACCGACCTGAAGAGAGTGGAGAAGAACATGCCCCGTCTTGCGGATCCCGATCCGAAGAACGTCCCGGACGACGTACGCGAATTCCTCGCCGCCCTGCCGCCGGACCCGCTGGTCAAGATGCTGACCCACTCGGCCGGCACCGTGAAGCCGTTCATCCGGCTCGCGAAGGCGCAGTTCGGCTCGCTGGAGCTGCCGCCCCGCTCGCGGGAGCTCGTGATCCTGACCGTGGCCGAGTACGCCGAGTGCGAGTTCGTCGCGGCCCAGCACCGGCCGATGTCGGAGG
Organism: Streptosporangium sp. NPDC023825; assembly: GCF_040639575.1. Taxonomy (NCBI): domain Bacteria; kingdom Bacillati; phylum Actinomycetota; class Actinomycetes; order Streptosporangiales; family Streptosporangiaceae; genus Streptosporangium; species Streptosporangium sp. NPDC023825. Next base: position 64,544 of record NZ_JBFAAE010000008.1, read on the forward strand.
CGGCCGGTGTCGACGAGCGCACCCGGCGGCTCATTCGCGACAGGGAACTCGACAGTCCCGAGCTACCGGCCTCCGACCGGGCCCTCATCCGGTTCACCGCCGAGGTGGTGCGGCGGCCCGCCGTGTCCGACGAGCTCTTCGACCAGGCGCGGCGGTTCCTCACCGAGCGCGAGATCGTGGAGGTCCTTCAGGTCGCCGGCTACTACTGGTCGTTCAGCCGGGTCTGCACCGTGCTCGATGTCGAGCTCACCAAGGTGTACGGCGCCGGCGAACCGGTGCTCGCCGGCGGATCCGACGCCTCCCGGCCCGGCTCGGCCGGCATCCCGGGTGAGCACGGCGACGATGCCGGGGCACACTGATTCCATGACTTCGCCCGACATCATCCGGCCGCCGATCGGACCGGACCGCTCCCATCGGCGTCTGGACGCCCGCCGCAACCACGAAAGGGTGATCGCGGCCGCCCGGGAACTCCTCGCCCAGCACGGCCTCCAGATGACGGTGCCCCAGGTGGCGGAACGGGCCGGGGTCGGCCGGGCGACCGTGTACCGGAGTTACCCCACCAAGGACGACCTGATCGTCGCGATCGTCCAGGAGCAGTTCCAGCAGCTGGAGCAACGTACGCTCGCCGCGCTCGACAGCGACGACGCCTACCAGGGACTCCACGACTACCTCCCCGACCTGCTCGAATACCTCACCCGCAACCGGGGGCTCGCCGCCGCGTTCTTCGAGGGCAGGCTCGTCCCCGCCGGCCGCCTCCTGGAACTGATCGGCCGGCTCGTCGAAGCCGCCAAACCCTCCGGCCGGATCCGTCAGGACGCCGGCGAGCTGGACCTGCGTGTCGTCCTCTGCGGAGTGATCAGGCAGCTCATCACCCTGGACCGGTGGGACCAGGCCCTGTGGCGCCGTTACGGGCACATGGTGCTCAACGCGTTCCGCCCCTGAGCGGCGCACGGCGGCCCGCGACGTGGCCGGCCATGGGCACCGCGGACCGGTGGACGCCCGGATGGGGAGAATCGGTATGGTGTCGCCCCGAAGGTGAAAGGATCACTGTGCCGTACTCTTCCCGCTACCTGTATCTCACCCGGCACGGCGAGGCCTCGCCGGTCGAGGGCGAGCTGACGGAGAACGGCCGCCGGCAGGCCGCGTTGCTCGGCAGGCGGCTGCGGGATGTTCCCCTCTCGGCGATCCACCACGGTCCGCTGCCCCGGGCCGGCCAGACCGCACGGCTGATCGGCGAGCAGCTGGACGGCGTCCCCCTGCACGTCTCCGAGGCCGCCGGAGACTACGTTCCCTACACGCCGGAGGGGGATGAGCTGCCGCCTGAGGCGGCCGACCACCTGCTCCGCTTCCTCGGCCTGTTCCCGGCCGAGGAGCGCGAGCGCGGCGAGGCGCTGGCCCGCGAGGCGCTGGAACGGCTGACGGGCCCGGTGGAGGGCGACGCGGACCGCCACGAGCTGGTCGTCACCCACAACTTCCTGGCCGGCTGGCTCGTGCGGGCCGCGCAGGACGCCCCGCGGTGGCGGTGGCTGGGGCTCAACCACTGCAACGCGGCGCTGACGGTCATCCGGTACGCGCCGGGCCGCCCCTCGACCGTCCTCTTCTTCAACGACATGAGCCACCTGCCCCCCGGGCTGCGCTGGACCGGTTTCCCCAACATGCCGCGCGTGTGAGGCACGGCCTGGCCGTGGCGGCGGCATGGCGGCGGCATGGCGGCGACACGGTGGGGACACGATGGCGGCCGGTTCGGGCCTTCGGTTCCGCGTATCCGTACCGGGACAGGTCAGGTGTCCGTACCGGGACTTCGGCGGCGGCGCTGGGGCAGAGTCGGGGTCATGAGACCAGTTCACGGTGTGGCCCGTTTCGTTTCCCGGTACAGGCGGGGCACCCTCGCCTTCGTCGTCAGCGGCCTCTACGTCCTGCTCGTCATCGCCGCGCACGTCTTCGCCGAGGTCGGCATGCGCCAGCCGGAGAACCAGGGCCTGTCGGCGGTCATGCTGATCCTGGTGACCCTGCCGCTCTCGTGGCTGGTGATGATGATCCCCGCGGAGACGATTCCCGCTAGCGCGCATCTGCTGCTGCTCACCGCCGCCGGGCTGGTCCAGGCCTCGTTCCTGTGGTGGTTGCTGCGCGGGCCGAGGGTGGCCGTGCCGCCGGCGCGGGAGAGGTGACCGTCCGCCGGCCCGGAAGGATCCGGGTCGGCGCCGGCGGACGGTCGGCACGGGGTCCGCGGGCGGGGTCACGCCCGCGGACGAGGGGGCCGGGTCAGGGGTAGCTGACGACGTTGCTCGTCCCGTACGAGCCGACGACGGGAGTGCCCGCCTCGTTGATCGTGCGCTCGATGCCGCCGCTGCCGTTGAGGAAGACCGTGACCATGTTGTGGAACCTGGCCCCCGGCGTCTTCGGAACCTCGATGCCGCGGTCCGCGCGGATGTCCACCCCCTGGTTGAAGAAGGAGTAGACGCCCATGCCCCACGCCTCGTGGTTCCGCACCCTGTGACCGACCTTGTAGGAGGCCCAGCCCTTGCCGGTCGGGCTGTTCCAGGCGGCCTGGCTCGGCGGGTCGTAGGGGATCTCGCTCTGGTAGAAGATCGTCCGGCCCCTCTCGCCGTTCCAGATCGTCTGGTACTTCTGGTAGTGCTCGACGAACAGCCCGTACGCCGTCACGTCGTCGCCGTTGACCACGACGCCCGTGTCGGCCGTGTTCTGCGTCCAGCCGATCCCGTTGCCGTGGTCGCCGCGCCACGCCCAGATGTTGTCGACGATCGTGTCGTCGCTGTTGATCACGAGACTCGTCTTCGCCTTGCCCACCCAGGGTCCGCCGATGCGGAAGAAGACGTCCTGCAGCGAGATCGGGTTCCCGGAGTGGTCCCGGCGGCTGTGGCGGTCGCCGACCTCGACCAGCGCTTCGGACTCGCGCCGCCCGGCGTCGACGAGCACGCCCGCGATCCGGACGCCGTCCACGTCCTCGATCCGCAGTGCCGCGTCGCCGGTGTCCGGAGCCAGGCTGGGCATGCCCAGGCCGAGCACGACCGTGTCCTTGTGCTTGACGCGCAGCGCCCGGTCGAGGTGGTAGACGCCCGGGGTGAGCAGGAGGTGCTTGCCGCGCGACAGCTGCTGGTTGATCCTGGACGCGCTGTCGGTCGGCTTCGCGATGAAGAAGTCGCGGATCGGCAGCGACGACCCCTGCTGCTGACCGTCGGCCCAGGTCGTGCCCGAGGTGTTCCGGCGCAGGGCCGGGACGAAGACCCGGTAGGCACCCGCGTCGTCGACGTACAGGAAGGGCTTCTCACGCGTCACGGGACTGGTGGGCAACGTCGTGTACGGCGGGCTCGGGAAACCCTCCGCGGGGGCGCCCACCACGCCGGAGAACACCTGGTTCCAGACGCCGTTGGTCCAGGCGTCGCCGAGCCGGCTGTCGCGCGTCAGCCACTGCTGCTGCGAGCCGTTGATCGTGACCCCGTCGATCTTCGAGTCGGCGATGTACCCGCCGCTGGAGAAACCGCCGTTCCCGGGCTCCAGCCAGAGGGTGCCGCGGATGTGGACCCGCCGCATCGGGGAGGCCTGCGACACCGCCCACTGGTTCGACCAGTCGGTCGGCGTCACGGACAGGTTCTCGGCGGAGCGCCAGAAGTTGGTGAGCGCGGAGATGCCGGCCTCGGAGCTCGGGTCGGGCCGGCCGACGACCCGGACCGCGCCGTTGATGTCGACGTCGTCGGGCGACCGGCCGAGCCCCGCGACGGTGGTGTAGTAGCCGAGCTTGGCGTTGACGTCGTAGCGGCCGGGCTTGAACAGCACCGCGTACCGGTTCGTGCCCATCTCGTTGTTCTCTTGCCGCGCGAAGATCTCGTCGAGCTTGGCCTGGATCTGGGTGGCGGGTGTCGACGGGTCGTACACGAAGACGTTGGGCCCGAAGTCCGGTGCCCCGCCCGGATGCGCGGCGGCGGGGCCGGCCACGGACACCAGCCCCGTGGCGGTGAGCGCCGCCACCGAGGTGGCCAGCGCGAGGAGACGGACGGAGAAGATGCCTCTGCGTGCGCGCGACGTCGCACGTCCATGCTGGTCACGAGCTGTTCTCATCGACCTGCCTATCGAGAACGGGCGGCGTGACGTCACCGGGATGCCGAGAGAGCGCTCTCTCGCCGCCGCCGCGCTTACGTCAAGCCTTAAACGAAGTGATGTCGTATTTCTATACGGTTAATCGCGTCTCGCGCTACGGCAGAACGACACCTTTGTCGGCTCGTTGGGGATCGGGCCAGATTCAGGGTCCGCTTCCGGGGAGCGGCGGCGAGCCGCGTCGCTCCGGATGTCACCACGATCGGCCGGTTCGCAAGCGGTAGAACGCCCGCTTGAGGGTAGAGTGCGCCGTCATGAAGGCCACCCCCGAGGCGAGCCGGTGGACCAGCGGGTTCGTCAGGGCATGGGCCGCGGCGCGGCACCGGTGCGGCTGGTTCGACCATCTTGTCCGGGCCGCCGTCCACTACGACCGCACCGACGCGGGCCGCCTGTCCGCGGGCATGACCTACTACGCGTTCTACGCCATCTTCGCGCTGGCCCTGCTGGCCTTCGTGATCATGGGTCACGTGCTGGACACGCCCGCCGCGATCGCTCAGGTGGAGGGATACCTGAGCGACACGTTCCCGCGGCTGGACGTGCAGGCCCTGCGCGACGCGCGGGACACGGCCGGGCTGATCGCCTCGTTCGGCCTCCCGCTGACCGGCCTGTTCTGGATCGACTCGATGCGCTCCTCCATGCGGGCGGTCTGGGGCCTGGAGCAGTATCCGGGCGACTTCTTCCTCCGGTGGCTGATCGACCTGGCCGTACTGGTCACGCTCGGGCTGCTGCTGTCGATCTCGCTGACCCTGTCCTTCGGCGCCCAGACCGCGTTGACCTGGCTGGCCGGGCAGACGATCGGGGTCGACGCGCTACCGGCGCAGTGGGCACTGTCCACGGTCGCCTTCGTGCTCGGCATCTGCGTGAACCTCCTGCTGTCGACGGCGCTGCTGACGCTGCCCCCTCGGCTACGCCTGTCGCCGCGGCGGGTGATCGGACCGGCCCTGGTCATCACCATCGGGCTGGAACTGCTGAAGACGATCGGACAGGTCTACCTCAACTTCAGCTCGGCGAGTCCGGCGTACCAGGTCGTCGCGGGCGCGGTGGGCATGTTGCTGTTCCTGAAACTGGTGAACGTGCTCATCCTGTTCGCCACCTCGCACGCCGCGACCAGCCGCTACGGAACGGTCATCGACCTGACCACGCGGCGGCCCGTCGGCGAGCCGCGCACGGAGGTCGTCACCGCGCCGGCGATCCCCGAGATCAAAGCGGAGCCACCGGCGCAGGCGGAACCGGAGGGGGAACCCGAGGCGGAACCACAGGCGCAGGCACCGCCGCGAGCCGGGCCGCGCAGGTACGACTTCAGAACGCGGCGAGTGCGCTGACCTCGCAGGCGGGCAGCCGCGACCTTCCATAAGGCCGGCGAGCCGACAAGGCCGCCCTCGCCCACCGGCCGCGCCGGCCCCGCCCGGGAGACAGCGGGACGGCCCCGGCCCCCCGTCCTGTCAGGGGAGCGGAGCCGGCACCACCCGTAACGGCGATCCGACGCGCGCGGCCGCGGTGCCGAGACCGGCGGGGGCGCCGACCGGGCGGACCGTCGCGGGCGGGTAGTGCAGCTCGGACTCGTCGTAGCGGCGCGTCTTCATGTGCCACAGCAGCACGCCGGCCATCCAGTCCTGCAGCTCCGCCACGTATCCGTCGAGCGTCTCCCTGGCCTCCCCGTCGAGGTCGAAGTCGTCGAAGAGAGCCGGGAGTTCGGTGGCGACGATGTGTTCGAACTGCCGCATCCGGGACGTCATCAGGTCGTTGACGATGTCGGCGGCCTGCCGCGCGTCGCAGCTCAGGAAGTCCTGGACCACCAGGACGCAGTTGTGCAGCTCGCCCTCGAACTGGATCTCCTTCTGGTACGAGCAGAGGTCGTTGACCAGGCAGGCGTAGTCGGCGGCCGAGTCGTCCAGGCCGCGCATCGTCCGGGTGTCGTAGATCTCGGGCGGCACCGCCTTGCCGTGGGCCAGCCGCGACAGGCTCATCGTGAGGTCGGAGCCGAAGGTCCTGCGGCGCATCTCGATGTAGTCGACCGGGTCGGGGATCCGGTTCTGGATGTGGTTGGCCAGCTCCCACAGCCAGCTCTCCGTCATGTCCTCGACGGCCCGGCGGAACCTGGCGCGCGCGGCCTCCGGCATGGGGGCCGCCGTACGGGACCACAGGTCGGCCAGGCCACGCTCGATCGGGTTGACCGGCGGCGGGGTGGCGGAGAGGTCCAGCGGCATGAACGCCGACAGCCGCTCGTTGAACACCTTCGCGCCCGCCATGTCGCGGCGTGGCCCGAACACGACCGGGAAGTAGTCGTCGGCGTAGGTTCCCCAGGTGAGCCAGAACGTCGAGATGTCCAGCTCGGGACCGGGGGCGTCCGGATTGATGGCGCCGGCGCAGATGGCGAAGTCGTAGGTGTCGAGCTTGTGCTCGGTCCAGACGGCCAGGCCGGGGAAACCGGGGAGCTGCTCGAACATCCCCATCTCGCGCGCCCATGCCACGGCGTTGCGGCGGGAGGCGTCGAGGTTGGGATTCATCCGGGCGGTGTACGGCATGTAGATCTCGGGCAGCGGCAGCGGCCCCACCTTGCGGAGGGGGACGTGGGTGTGGCTTCTGAGGCCCCCCGGTCCCGTGATGCCGGGCGCCAGCCTGATGCGCGCCGCCGAGACACCCAGGCCGGTCGGCCCGCCGAGCAGGGCCGGGGCCACCGGGGCCGCCCGCGAGGCGCCGTTCATGTAGCGGCTGGAGCGCATGTGCCACTCGTGGCCGCCCGACTGCCAGTCCTGGAGCCCCTTGACGTAGGCGAGGACGTCGAGGCGGGACCTGAGGTCCAGGCCGTGCTCCTCGAAGAGCGGGGGCAGCTCGGTGAGAACGGTGTTCTCGAACTGGTGCAGCCGGGAGGTGATCAGGTCGTTGACGGCGTCGGCGGCCCGCTGGGTGTCGTAGCCCAGGAAGCGCTCGAAGACCAGCACGCCGTTGCTGAGCTCGCCCTCCTCGCCGACCTCCCGCTCGTAGGAGAAGAGGTCGTTGCGCAGGTGCACCGCGTCGGAGAAGGTGTCCCTCAGCACGCGCATCGGCCTGCTCGCGGCGACGGCGGCCGGGACCTCGGCGCCCGCCGCGTGCTCGACCAGGTTGGCCGACCAGGGGGCGCCGCCGACCTTGCGCCGCATCTCGACGTACTCGATCGGGTTGGCGACGCGTCCCGCGTTGATGTTGGCCAGCTCCCACAGGGACTCGTCGAGGAGGTTCTTCGTGCTCTCGACGAACCTGGCCCGCCAGTCGGCGGACATGGCCGGGGTCGTGCGGGCCCACAGGTCGGCGAGGCCGCGCTCCACCGGGTTCTCCGGCTCGGGGGGAGGGCCCGCGGGCTGCACCGGCATGAAGGCCGCCAGCCTGTCGAGGTATCGCTTGGCCCCGGTCAGGTCGCCGCTGCGCTTGAAGGTCTCCAGGAAGTGGTCGTCGAAGAAGAACACCCACACGTACCAGTCGGTAATGAGGTCGAGCTCGGCGGCTGGGACGTCGGGGTGGGTGTAGGCGCACAGCAGCCCGTAGTCCATGGCGTCGAGCTTGTGCTCGTCCCAGATGCCGAGCTCGGGGTCGAGGATGCCCATGTCGTACGCCCAGGCCCTGGTGTGCTCGCGCGCGGTCTCCACGTGGGGGTTCAGCCTGGCCGGATACGGCAGGTAGAAGTCAGGGAGCTCGAAGGGTTGCATGTTCTGTCCTTCCATATCTGACTTCGACGCTTTCGGGAACGCCCTGGGCATCGGACGCCGGGACCGCGACGGAGTAGCGGGTGGGCGGATCGGCGAGACGGCCTGCCCTGCGGACGCCTCGCCAGCCAGAACGTTACGCAATGACCACGGAGAGTGAAAGGGATTGCCACGAATACCCGCGGCCTACCCGTGCGCCCATGACACTCTCCGGCCCCGCCCGAGGCCAGGATCCGGACGGGGCCGCGGGCGGGGACGGGCGGGCGCCGGTCGGAACCGGCGATCACCCGGCCAGGACCGGTGAGGCCTCGATCAGGACAGCCGGTGCGCGCCGGCCGTCGCGCCGGCCAGGACGGGACGTCGCACGCCGGCCGCGAGGTCACGGAGCATGTCGGCGAACGCGAGCGCCTGCTCCGGCGTCATGCGGGGCTCGGTGCCGACGTAGAAGACCACGATGTCGCCGCTCGGGGACGTCGTGGCGGTGAACGGGAGGGACGGGGAGATGACCATGATGGGAGCAATCATGGCCTGTCCCACCGACAGTTCACAGTTCATTTACCCCCGTCTCTTCACCCGCCACCCCTGATCCTCACCCCTGACGGCCCGGACCGCCCCGGCCGCGGTCCCGCCGGGCAACCGACCGTCACGACCCGCGACACGAGAGACACGCAACATCAACTAGAGCTTCGGCGGGAGTATGATGCGCGGAAATGAAGTGCCGGCGACGGTCGCCCGGCACGGAACGAAGTCCGAGCGGAGGTCGCCGATGGGCGCGGGGTCGTCGTTGTCGTCCCAGGAGGGGCCGGACCGGACGAGGCCGGACCGGGTGCCCGGCCCGGGGGCGGACCGGGTGCCGGGCCGGATGTCGAGCTGGGCGAGCGAGCGGTTCGGCGACCGCGCCGAGGCCGTACGCGGGCGGCTGGCCGCGTCGCTGCTTGAGGCGATGGGCAACGCGCAGGACGCGCAGAGTTCCGGGCACAGCGACAAGCGATACACCTACGGCTTCACCATGATGGCCAGGCGCTACGAGGCGATCGCCGAAGGGCTGCGCGACGAGCCGGGCTTCCAGCTGGTCAGGCCGCACGGCTCGCCGCACCACCTGGTGGTCCTGGGCGGCAACCTGCTGCTGCCCTTCCGCTACGCCGAGGACGACCGCACGCCGATCTCCGAGGCCCGCGTCAGCGACGGCCGGATCTCCTCGCTGGTGCGCGAGCTGTTCGACCGGTTCGGCCCGGCGACCTCCTACCGCCAGGAGGAGCTGGACCTGGCGCTCGGGGAGGAGCCCGGCCGGCCCGGCCGGCCCGCTCAGGAGGAGCTGGACCTGTCCGCCGGGACGGACGGGCCGGCCACGGTCCGTCCCGCCCTCACCGGGCTGCCCGGCGACACCCGGCTGGTCCCGGTCGCCTACGCGGGCAACGCGCAGGCCGGCCTGCTACGGCTCTACTGGGGCGAGGCGGAGCTCATCGACGAGTTCGGCAGGATCCGGTGGCTGCACCACGAGCCGATCCCGCTGCCCGCCGCCTCCCCCGGGGCCGTCCGTGACCTGTGGACGGCCGGGCCCGATGCCGCGTCGCGCTTCGACGACGGCCTCGTACCGGCCCTCGCGTTGAGCACGAGGTCTCCGGCCGAGCGGAAGAATGGCAAGATCTTCCCCGTAAGCAGCGAGGCACCCGAGGAAACCGTGGTCACCGGCGACAATGAGCAACCGTAACCAGACCCCTCCGTTCGGCGCTCCCGGCCTCTCCGGGAGCGGCGGGCCGAGCCCGCAGGCCGTGGCGGACGCGTTCGACCAGGGGCGGCTGACCCAGGCGCGACAGCTCGCGGGGATGACCAAGAAGGACCTGGCCGAACGCGTCGGCGTCACCCCCGCGGCGGTGGGGCAGTACGAGACGGGCATGACCCGTCCCCGGCCCGACCTCGTTCCCCGCCTGGCCGACGCGCTCGGCGTACCGCCGGCGTTCTTCCTGCTGGGCCGGCCGCACGGCAAGCTGGACGGGTCCATGGCGCACTTCAGGAGCCTGCGCTCCACCCGCGCGCACCAGCGGGCCAAGGCCGCGGCCTTCGTCGAGCAGGTGTGGGAGCTGGCCCACGCCTTGGAGCGGCAGGTCAGGCTGCCGCACGTCGCCCTCCCCGGCTTCTCCGGCGGCGAGGTCCACTCCGGCGTGGAGCTTCCCAGCGACCCCGCCCAGGCCGCCCGCGCCCTGCGGCGGCTCTGGGGGCTGGGCACCGGCCCGCTGTCGCACATCGTCCGGCACATGGAGGCCCACGGGATCGTCGTGGTCCTCCCGCCGCCCGACGAGGACGCCACCACGGTGGACGCCTTCTCCACCTCCCAGCTGCCCCGTCCGATCGTGGTGCTGACCGCCAACCGGTTCGACGACATCCACCGCTACCGCTTCACCGCCGCCCACGAGCTGGGGCACCTGGTGCTGCACGGCGACACCGCGTCGGGAGACACCCAGCAGGAGCGGGAGGCCGACGTCTTCGCCGCCGAGTTCCTGACCCCGCGCGACAGCATCCTGCCGGAGCTGCCCGGCCGCCTCGACCTGCGCAGGCTGGTCGAGCTCAAGCACACCTGGGGCGTGTCGGTCGACTCCCTGCTGTACCGCTGCCGCGAGGTCGGCCTGATCTCCGATTCGGCGGCGAGCCGCGCCTACCAGCGGCTCAAGACACTGCGTGACCAGCCGGGCTTCGCCGCCGAACCGATCAGCGGCTATCCCGGCGAGCAGCCCGTGCTGCTGCGCAGGGCCTTCGACCTGGCCGTCTCCGAGACCGGTCTCACCATGGCGCGACTCGCCGCCCAGCTGGCCTGGCCCGTCTCCCGGGTGCGCGAGCTGCTCGACCTGCCCGACCAGCGCCCCGCGCTGCGCCTGGTGCCCTGACCTCCGTTCCGGCGGGCACCTGCCCAGGAGGCCCGTACCCACCGGAGGGCGTCCAGCACCCGGCTCCGCCCCGGAGGCCCGTGCCCTCCGGGGGCGTCCGGGATCCCGCTCGCCCCGGGGTTCCGCGTGCGGCGCGGCGAGCACCGGGGCCGCGTGTCCCGGGCCGGACCGCACTACTCGTCCTCGACCCGCTCCTTGATCCACTCCAGGCCGTCCTGCCAGGAGGCGAAGGCCTGGAGATAGCGGCCGTCGCGGGCGTGGAAGATGTGATAGCGAAAATCTCCGTCGCTGCCCGTGCGAATCAGGTCGTAGAGATCGCCCTTGGAGCGATACCACACGCACTCGCCGTCAGCGGGACGCGAGGGCGATGCGTAGGCGAACTCACGTGTGATGGACATGGGACGGATGCTACGGACCGGCGAATCAGCAGGCAATGCCGTATCTATTTCATTCGGGGATAAAGTTCGCCCTCCCTGAGAACCCGGGAACCCGGCGGGAAAACGCGTGCGCGAGACCACCCGCGCCGGGCGAGGGGACCCGAGGCACTACCGCCGGTCGGCGGACGCGGCGAGCTGGTCGATCAGCATCGCCAGCCGCCGCTCGTGGTGGTCCGCCGGAAGACGGCCACTGCGGGTGAGGGTGACGAGACCGTGCACGGAACCCCAGGCGACCTCGGCCAGGATGCCGGTGTCGCGGCCGGCGGCGAAGGCGGCGATCGCCTCGCGGAACTCGGCGAAGGCGGCCTGGAGCGGGGCGGGCGTGCCGGGACGGCCGAAGGGCAGGTCGACGGCGAGGGTGAGCATGGCGTCGTACAGCGACGGGTTCAGGCGGGCGAAGCCGGCGTAGGCGTGGATCAGGGCGGCGAGCGCCTCGCGCGGGGTGCCGGCCGTCGCGCGGGCCTTGCCCAGCTCGGCGGTGAGCTCGGCGAAGCCCTCCAGGGCGACGGCCGCCACGATGGCGTCCTTGCCCGCGAAGTGGCTGTAGAGGACCGGCTGGCTGTACTCGATACGCTCGGCGAGACGGCGCGTCGTGACCGCCTCCCACCCCTCGGCCTCGGCCAGCTCGCGAGCGACCGTCACGATCAGCCGGTGGCGTCGCGCCCGCTCGCGCTCGCGGCGCTCCTGTGTGGACATCCCGCAGATGCTAGCACCGCTATGGAGCCGGTCCCCGCTAGTAATAACGCCGCTCGCATATCTAGCGTCGCTATGGCAATCGCTACCCCGACGGATGGCAATCGGTACCCCGACGGCGGGTGCCCGGGCCCGCCGCGGCCCCGGCCCGCGCCTGGCGCGTTCGCCCGGCGCGGGCCGGCCGCGCTCGTCACCCGGCGGGCGGCGTGGGGGCCGGGGTCACCCGGTGGTCGGTCAGGTGCAGGTCTCCGCCCAGCGTCACGCGCAACTCGTCCAGGACCTTCCTGGCGCCGAGCACGGTCCACAGCTCCCCGACCAGGTGCGGGTTGTACTCCGGCGCCTGGTCCATCCACTGGTCCTTGCCGGACTGGGTGACGAAGGTGCTGATGAAGAACTGGCCGACGGAGGTCTTGCAGGCTCCCGTCCGGATGTCGACCGCGTCGACCTGGATCCGGGGCTTGCAGTCGACCTTCTTGGCGAGCTGCTCGACGGTTGGGGGCGGGCCCGCGGGTGCCGCGATTCCGGCCGCGGCGGGGGGACTCACGGGCTGGTCCGCGCTGCAGGCGAGGGAGAAGGACAGGGCGAGAATCACCGTGGCGACCACCCGGGCGTTCCTGGCGACACCGGTCTGGCGCGAATGTGTCAACATCCTTCAGATACGCTCACCGGCTCCGGCGGGTTCACCCTTTCCCCCGACCCGGTGCCGGCCGAGGGGACCCGGAGGGAGCCGGGGCGCCGGCGACCGCGGCCCCGTCCGGTTGCGGGCTCTCGAGATCCCCCTCCACGCGCCCCGGGGATCCCCGTCGCGCTCCCCGGGGGAACGCGGACGGGGGTGGACGGGGTCCTACGGGACGCGTCCGACGGCTCCCACGGTGACGGCTCCTGCTCCCGGCGGGATGACGACGTCGCCGGAGTCGGGCCGCCAGTCGTATACGGGCACCAGGCCGGGTTCGAGCATCTCCAGCCCGTCGAACAGACCGCGGATCTGGGTGAGGGTACGGGGGAAGATGCCGCCCGCGGTGGTCGTGCCGTAGACGCCGCGGCCCTGGCTGACCTGCTCCTCGGTGAGGTCGCCCGAGGTGACGTGGGAGATCACCACGTGGCTGCCGGAGACCAGCCGCTTCCCGAGGGAGGCGGCGATGCCGGAGACCTGCTCGTCGTCGGCGACGAAGTGCAGGATGGACACCATGAGGACGGCGACCGGCTGGTCGAAGTCGATGCGCTCGCGGACGTCCGGGTGCTCGAGGATCGCCTCCGGCTCCCGCAGGTCCCCGGAGATCACGACGGTCTGCGCGTTGTCGGCGAGCAGCGCGCGGGCGTGGACGAGCACGATGGGGTCGTTGTCGACGTACACGATCTGGGAGTCCGGCGCCTCGCGCAGGACGACCTGGTGCACGTTCTCCTGCGTCGGCAGACCCGTGCCGATGTCGATGAACTGGCGGATCCCTGCGGCGACGAGATGCCGCACGGTACGACCGAGGAAGGCGCGGTTGGAGCGCGCCACGTCCTTGACGTTGGGGACGAACTCGACGATCTTCTCACCGGCGATCCGGTCGGAGGCGAAGTTGTCCTTACCCCCCAGGTAGTAGTCATACATACGGGCCACGCTCGGGACCGTAGGGTCGATTCCCGGCGGAGCCTGCTCGCGCTCAGTCATATCCTCGCCTTCGCCACGTCTTTCCCGCATGGTAGACGAGCGACCGACGCCTTTAGATCATGAACCGATATTTCGCTTAATAACTGGACAAGACAGCTCTAAGTCATCAAACATCGCAATTCTTCTGAAACCATGCCAAGCACGGTCAGTCCGGGAGCTCCTCGCGGAGCTCGCGCAGGAACTCCCTGCTCTCGGAGACGGAGTACGCCTGGATGCACAGACGGTCCATGACCTGCATGTAATGGTCGGTCTCCTCGAGCTTGTCCACGTAGAGGGCGCTCGTCAGCTGCTCCATGTAGACCACGTCGGGCAGGTCCCGCTCGGGGAAGCGCAGGATGGAGAACGGGCCACCGGCCGCGGCGTGACCGCCCCGGTCGAACGGCATGATCTGCAGCCTGACGTTGGGCAGCTCGACGACCTCGAGCAGGTGTTCGATCTGGGCGCACAGAACCTGGGGCCCGCCGATAGGCCGCCTCAGCACGGCCTCGTCCATCACGGCCCAGAGCGTCGGGGCGTCCGGCCTGGTCAGACGCTCCTGGCGGGCCAGGCGGAGCGCGACGCGGCGGTCGACCTCGTCCGCGGTGGCGCCGCCGTGCACGAGCATGATGACGGCCCGCGCGTATTCGGGACTCTGCAGGAGGCCGGGGACGAACTGCACCTCGTAGGTCCGGACGATCGAGGCGGCCTCTTCGAGGCCGACGTAGACCTCGAACCAGTTGGGGAGCAGGTCTCCGTACTTGTGCCACCAGCCGGGGGCGTTGGCCTGGCGGGCCAGCGTGAGCAGCGGAGCCCTTTCCCGGGTATCGGTCACCCCGTACATTGTCAGCAGGTCCGCGACATCGCGTTCCTTGAAACCGACCCTCCCGAGCTCCAGCCGGCTGATCTTGGCGTGGGAGGCGCGGATGGCGTAACCGGCCTGCTCTCGGGTGATGTCCTTGGCGACGCGCAGCCTCCGCAGCTGGGCGCCCAGAAGAATCCGCAGGATAGTGGGACCGCCACCGCCCGCGTACGCGAGAACGCCGCCCTGCTCGCCGTTGTCTTCCGCGGCCTGTCTGGCCATGTGGGCTCCCTGTCGCACCTTCCTAGGGTGCCACAGTTTCACATATACACCGCGTTTCGCACAGCTCCGTTGCGCACGCACTTGCGTTTGCACTTGCAACCGCAAGTGCCAAGCGAGACAAATCTCCTTCTTACCGCTTTCCCGCCTGGCGGACCGTGTCCGAAACTCCCCGGCGCCACGTTCCCGACGCGAGGTCGCTCGGCGCTACAGGCCGACGCGAGGTCGCTCGGCGCCACGTTCCCGACGCGAGGTCGCTCGGCGTTACAGGCCCGACGCGAGGTCGTACGTGTCCTCGCGCGTGTCGCCGTGCGTGTCGCCGCGGAAGGCTCCCCGGCTCGCGGCGGCGCGGCGCGACAACATACCGCGCACGATGTCGCACAGCTCGCTCGTCTCCCTCGGCGACAGCACCCGGCTGAGACGGCGCTCGACCACGCCCCCGCTCAACGGTCCCGGCGCGCTCCTCACGTTGAGGTAGCCGGACAGGAACGCGATCCTGAACAGCTTCTCCTGCGAGGGCGGCTCGGCGGAGGACCGGCCGGGCCCCTTGACCGGCCTCGCCGCCGAAGCCCCGTCGCGGGACACCTCCAGCCCGGGAAGCAGCAGGTGGGCGGCGGCCCGTTGCAGGGCGAGCCCGTACGCGCGCATGGATCCGTCGGGCGAGAAGGAGACGATCGAGCGCCCGACCGCCTCGGCGGAGTCCGGGGACAGGTCGGCGATGCCGGTCTCCTCACCGAGGCAGGTGTAGACGCGCACCACCTGCTCCCCCACGTACCCCGGCTGGACGTGCTGGGAGAGCGTGACGGTCACCGTGGACCCGTCGGGGTTGCGCAGCTCGGCGATGTCGGCCGCGTGGGTGACGTACGTGGTGGAGTGCTCGCGCTCGCACCACGAGGGACACGAGGCCCCGGAGCGGGGGCGAAGAGTCCCGACGGAGGCCGTGATGTCGTCCATCCCAATCCTTCCAGCGTGGAGGTCCGCGTCATCGAGGGCAGGCGGGCACGACGGCGGATCGCACCCGGCCGCGAGCCGGGACCACGAATCGGGTCCAGCCTCGCTCCACCGGTTTCGAGGTCGCTTTCGCCAGCAGGTACGCAAAACCGGCGTGCCGGGTTCAGCCGACGTCATCCGCCTCCCTCCCCCGACGTCGCACCGCGTCCCCGGGACGGAGGTCCGACGGGGACGCGGGGACAAGGGCGCACGGGGACAGGGGACGCGGGGACACGACCCGCCAGGACAGGAGCGGCCGGGCCGGGGAGGGATCAGAAGGTGACCAGCGGATCGCCGATGAAGTCGGCGATGAAATTCACGAAGAAGAAGCCGAAGAACAGGAAGTTCAGCACCAGGATCACGTAGTGCCACCAGCGGGGACGTGCCGGGCGGGGCAACCTGGCGTTGAGGTACATGAGCATGAACGGATAGATCAGCGCGCCCAGGTTGGACATGTTGGCCGACCACTGCACCAGGCTCACCGGAAGTGCCAGGTGCAGGACGACGGCGATGACCACCAGCAGCCCGAACATGAACGGGTAGTAGAACCTGCGGGGATCGCCCTCGATGAGCACCCGCAGCCGGGGGCTGGTGGCGTGGGCGGCGTCGGTCACCACCCGGACCATCGCCTCGAAGATGCCGAGCTGGGTGGAGAAGAGGATCAGCACCCCCAGGACCAGCGCGCCGACGAACATGGCCTGGCCGTACTCGTCGCCCAGGGCGCTCGCCACGAACGTCGGGACGTTCTCCTGGGTCGGCCGCTCGCCGGACAGCTCGACCGCCCTGGACATCAGGATGGTGGGCAGCAGCATCCCGAGGACGGCACCGACGAAGAAGACGCCCCACATGTCGATCAGCAGCAGGCGGTACCAGCGGCGCCAGCGGCCCGCGTTGGCCTCGTCGTCGGGGAAGGTCACCCCGCTGGCCAGCAGCTCGCTCTTCGGCCCGCGCATCCCGGCGATGAACCCGGTCCGGTAGCCCATGCCGTAGCCCTTGTCGCGGTAGTGGCCCATGACGTACCAGTTCAGCCCGGAGGCGAGCGCGGTGAACCCGGCCAGCGCGCCGAGCTGGGTGGCGGTGATCCCCGCCGGTGGCGCCGCGGGGGTGACGAAACCGCGGATCGCGTCCCACCAGATCTCGAACGGCACCACGAAAAGGTCGATGACCAGCAGCGCGACCAGGATCGTGCTGATCATGCCCCAGTTGGCGAGTTCCAGGGCCCGGCTGATCCTGCGGGCGGCGGCGGTGATGACGAAGACGAGCAGGAGCAGGCCGATCGCCCACAGCCGGGGTTCCTCGGCTCCGGCGGGCGCGATCTCCCCGTGGACGAGCGCGTAGACGCCCTGCCCGGCGGAGGCGGCCCAGCCTCCGGCGATGAACGCGAAGATGACGACGAAGACCGAGAGCGGCACCCAGAGCTGGAAGCCGGGAGGGACCCGTCCCCAGCCGACCACCGGCGCCTCACCGGTGGCCACGACGTAGCGCGAGCACTCGACGTTGTAGAAGGTCTGCAGGACGGCCGAGATCAGGATGACCCAGCCCACCCCGACGAACCCGTACTGGCCGACGGCCTGCGGCCCCAGCAGCCACTCGCCGCTGCCGATGGAGATGCCGAGCGCGATGAGGCTGGGACCGACGGCGAACTTGAACAACTCCTTCTTGCCGAGCCGGGAGACTCCGAAGACCTCCTCAGGCTCGGGCAGGTCCGCCACGGCGAGATCCGGGCGGCTGACTCCGAGCGGATGGGACCGGGTGACTTCGGTCATGGCGATCCTCCAGGGTCGCGGAACCCCCCTGCTCCGACAGTGATCCTTCGACCGCACTTCGACAAGACCCCATTCGTGATGTTCCCGCGGCCGCCTTCCGATCCTGGCCCTGGACTCCCGTGCGCTCCCGGCGACCGGGTCGCGCCGAAGGGGTACGGGAGGACGAAGGGGTACGGGAAGACAGGGAGCCGGAACCGCTCGACGGCCTTAACCTGCCTTTAGGGTTTCCGCAGCGTGCCGCTAACGGGAGCCCCGGCAAGCTTGGGGACATGCGAAACACGACGAAACTCACCATCGCCGCCGCCGGACTTCTCGCCGTCGTCTCCGGAGGCGGCGCAGTAGCCTTCGCCGGAACCGCGACGCCCACCCCGGCCCCCAGCGGTACGGCGACGACTCCCGCACCGGTGACCGAGACGCCCGGGACCCAGACCGCCACCCCGCCCCCCGCGCCCGGCGAGGCGGAGGCCAAGATCAAGCGGGACGCGGCCATCAAGATCGCTCAGGACAAGGTGCCCGGCGCCAAGCTCGTCAAGGCCGAGTTCGACGGCGACGAGACTCCCACCAGCTGGGAGATCGAGCTCCTCGAGGGTGACGTCCAGCACGAGTTCGACATCGACGCCACCACCGGCGCGATCCTGGAGCAGGACCAGGAGACCGAGACCGCCGCCGAGCGGGCCGCCGACGACGCCGACGACACCGACACCGACGACCAGAACGACCAGGACGACGACTGACGGGAACACGACCGACGGCGAAGGAGCCCGTGACACCTCGCGTGTCGCGGGCTCCGCGCTCGGACCGGCCGGACACGACGGTGGCGGCCCGGCCACGGGAGCAGGTCACTGACGCAAGGTGTCAGTGACCTGCTCCTAGCATGCGGGCACCACTGAGCAGTTCCGGGAAGGACCGACCACGGTGACGAACGACGCCCGTCACGGGCAGGCGGAGAACACCTGCTGCCCGATCCTCGAACTGAGGCGGTACACGCTGCACCCCGACAGGAGGGACGACCTGGTCACCCTGTTCGACAGGGAGTTCGTCGAGTCCCAGGAGGCCGTGGGCATGCGCGTCGTCGGCCAGTTCCGCGACCGGGACGACCCGGAGAGGTTCGTCTGGCTGCGCGGGTTCCGCGACATGGAGTCGCGGGCCGCGGCGCTGGCGGCCTTCTACGGAGGACCGGTGTGGAGGGCCCACCGCGACGAGGCCAACGGGACGATGATCGACTCGGACGACGTCCTGCTGCTCCGCCCGTCGGCCCCGGGAGCGGGCTTCGACCTGTCGGGCGCCGCCCGCCCCGCGGCGGGCGGCGCGGCGACGGCCGGTCCCCCGGCGAGCGACGCGGCGACCTCGTCGTGGTTCACCGCGACCGTCTGCCACCCGGGCGTACCCGGCGACGAGTTCGCCCGGTTCTTCGATGACCGGGTGGCACCGCTGCTGGCGGAGACGGGCGCCGCCCCGCTGGCCCGCCTGCGGACCGAACACGCCGAGAACACCTACCCCGCCTTGCCGGTACGGACCGGCGAGGACGTCTTCGTGTGGTTCTCCGCCTTCGCGAGCCGGGAACGGCACGACGAGCACGCCGCGCTGCTCGCACGTTCGGCGAGGTGGACACGGGAGGTCCTTCCCGAGCTGTCGGCGCGCCTGGTCGCTCCTCCCGAGCGACTGAACCTGACGCCGACGGCGAGATCCCTGCTCCGCTGACCCGGGCCGCAGACGGGACTCCGCCGATCCGGGCCGTGCGCGAGACTCCACCGGCCCGGCCCGGCCCGGCCCGGCCCGCGGGTGAGGCTCCGCCGACCCCGACCCCGACCCCGACCCCGGCCCCGGTCATGCGCGATGCTCCGCCGGCCCGAGCCGTGGGCGAGCCGTCCCGGGCCCGCCCCGGTGGTCAGCGTCGCCGTACCCGCTCCGGCATTCGGCGCCCGCCCTACCCCCGGCCCCGGTGGTCAGCGTCGCCGTACCCGGTAGACGAGAGCCGTGAGAGCGGCGATCCCCACGAGCGCCGCAAGCACGTACGGGGGCCGCCACCAGGTTTCCTGCTCCACGACCGCGACGGTGGCCGTCTCCACCGGTGAGCCTCCGGCGGGCGCCGCCGCCGGAGTGGCGGCGGGCGTGGGGCCGGCGGACTCGGAGGGAACGCCGTCGCCGAGGGGGACGCCCGGCGGGCGGATCACACCCCAGTAATCCCGCTGCGGCTGGGCGGCGATCGACCGCCTGAGGTCCTCGGGAACCGGGGCGACCTTCAGCCCGCCGGGCACCGTCAGGGTGCCGATCCGGTAGGGCGAGAACCAGCCCTGGATCCCCTCCACCTCCCAGGTGCCCTTGGGCAGGGAGACCGCGGCGGCGTAGTGGGCGGGCTCCTTCAGCGCCACGCCGGAGAACGTGAGGCTCCTCTTGCCGTCGGTGAACCTCAGCGCGACCTCACCCAGGTCGTCGCCCTCGTACGGGTGGGTGCCGTGCTGCAGCAGCCAGAAGCCGAGGGTGTACGTGGTGTCCGGGCTCGTCGCCGGGACCGGGTCCATCACGGTGAGTGCCCAGCCTCCCGCCCGTGCCGGGACGCCGAGGGCCAGCAGGGGGACGATGAACGCCAGGAGGAAAAGGATTCTTCTCATGCGGGAGGTACACCGGCCGGGCCCGCCGGGTTCCCGCCACCGCGGAGCGCCTCCCGGCCGCCGGGATCGCGAGCCCTGCGAGCGGGACCGGGCGAGCAGGACCGGGCGGGCGGGACCGGGCGGGCGGGACCGGGCGGGCGGGACCGGGCGGGCGGGACCGGGCGAGACGGCCGGAACCGTGGAGTCGAGGCCGAAAGCAGGGGTATGGACAGCGAATGAGCCTTCAGGAAGAACTGCGACAGGTCGAAGAGGACCTGGAGAGACTGCGTGCCGAGGTCGCCGACATGCGAAGGCAGGTCGGGGAGGTCGGCCCCACCGACCCCGCCGAGCGGTCGATGATGATCAACCAGGCCGACGAGCAGGAGATCCTCGTCGGCGAGCTCGAAGCCAGGCGCGAGGACCTCCTCAAACGCCTCGGCGGGGAGAGCGAGCGCGACCGCGCGAGACCGCGCGAGACGACGTAGGACGGCGGGACCCGCACGCCCGGAGATGCCATCACCTGCGGTTCGTCACATTCGGTTATCCGTGATTTCCCGGGGTAACCATAAGAACGAACCATCATCAGGGGGATGAAATGATCAATATGCTTCACAAGATGGGCGTGAAGTCCAGCATGATGTACGTCGCCGGGCTCGCCTCGATCGGCGCGTCGGTCGCGGTGTGGTTCACGTCGAACTCGAAGGAGAGCGCGGGAGTCGACCGGGCGGACCGGTGGGGGATCTTCATCGGCGAGTGGGCGCCGACCTTCTTCGCGATGGGAGTCGCCCTGCGTCTGGAGGAGAATCGCGAGGAGATGCGGTCCTCCATCGAGCAGGAGTCGCTCCGCGGCTCGTACTCCGACTCCGAGGGCAGGATTCCCTCGCGCGCGGGCGTGTAGCGCCGCCGTTGGACGAGCGGAGGCAGGGCGCGTCCGAGGGACGCGCCCTGCCTCCGCTCATGACAAGGTGACCAGGGCCGGATGTCTCGGATCGTCGACGCGGACGACCACGTCCGCGACCTCCGCCGGGGTCACCTCCTCCTCGTAGCGCGCGTAGGCGGGCAGCGTCCAGCGCTGCTCGTCCGGGGTGCGCCGGGCGAGCGCGCCCGGTGAGAGCCGCAGATGCACGGTCAGCTCGAACGGCAGCCCCCGGCCCAGCAGCAGGGGCCCGGCCAGCAGCAGCACCCCGCCCGGGGGGACCGTGACGTAGGGCGCGCGGGTGGCCCTGTCGACGACGCTGTCCCACAGCGTGGGCAGCACCTTCCCCGACCGCCCGGGGTCGAGCGGTCTCAGGACCTCCCTGGCCAGTCCCCCGTAGTCGAACCACTCGGCGTAGAAGGAGTCAGGGTCGGTCCGGCCGTACTCGAAGCGGAGCGAGGCCGGGCGCAGGAAGTCGGCGGTGGAGACCCGGAGCACCTCCCTGCCGCGGAGCCGGAGCGGGTCTGCCAGCGCGTCGGCGAGGTCCTCCGGCCGCGCCGCCGGAGCCCCGTCGAGCGCGACGCGCACCCAGGAGTCGCGGGGTTGCGCGACCACCCGATCGGCGAGGTCCTCCACCAGCGACGACGGGGAGATCGGCCTTATGTTCACCCCACCATCCTGGCCGACGCGCGCCCGCCTCCGGCCGGGGCCGGTCAACCATCATGGCCGGGTCAAGGTCGGACGTGATGCCGATCAAATATCGGTCTGTCCGGGTTGTCCTGCCGCTACGGGCGGTAACGATCCATATGGATCGACGGCTCGGCCGTGACTGGGCGTCGGCCTCCTGGTCGCGTCACGTCCATGTCGGCGCGATCCGGTAGTTGGCGTGATCTTCACGTCTTTCCGCAACCAAGATCACGGCACGTTACGCACGGAGACAGTGATGTCAGGAGGATTTCAGTGATCAAGCGCGGTAAGCCGACCAAGAACGGCCAGGTCAAGCTGACTTTCAGCATAACGGAGAGCCCGACCGTCGGAGGAGTCTCGTTGGTCGGCGACTTCAACGACTGGGACCCCTATGCCCATCCCATGCAGCGCAGGGACGACGGTACCTACCAGGTGAGCCTGATGGTCCCCGCACGGCAGCCCATCCGCTTCCGCTACCTCGCGGACGGCGGCGTGTGGTTCGACGACGCGGACGCGGACCACCACGACGAGCACGGCGGCCGGATCAACCCCGCGGACGTCCAGGAGGCGCCGGAAGGCCCCGGCGCGGCGCGTAGCGCCGTCGGCAAGCCGATGCGGCAGACGCTCTCGGCAGGGCAGCCGGTCTCGGCCTCGGCCTCGGTGGCCACCTCCTAGTATCTCGGTGACCGCTCGTAGGACGGGATCCCCTTCGCGGGGCAGACCGT
This sequence comes from Streptosporangium sp. NPDC023825, assembly GCF_040639575.1. Lineage (NCBI taxonomy): Bacteria > Bacillati > Actinomycetota > Actinomycetes > Streptosporangiales > Streptosporangiaceae > Streptosporangium > Streptosporangium sp. NPDC023825. The sequence continues at coordinate 86,738 of NZ_JBFAAE010000008.1, forward strand.
TCCACCGTCTCCGCGATCAGCGTGACGGCCCGCCCCGTTCCCTCCCGGCAGGGACACGGAAGGGGCGGGCCGCCCCGCGGGCGAACCCGCCGGCCCCGAACGCGGGAGACCGTTCACCGCGAAACCCGGTACGGGGAAGACCGTTCACCGCGAAACCCGGTACGTGTCGTGCGGGCCGTCAGGTCTCGCGGCGGAGGCCGTTCGCCGCGAGGGCGAGCGTCGCGCCGTACACCACGTGGCCGGCGGCCATCACCGCCTGACGTCCCGGCCGGTCCTCGGGGATCGGGGGCAGGACTCCCAGTTTCGGCACCCAGCCCTGATAGCTGACGAACCAGATCGCCAGCCCGTACGCCACCCCGAGCGTCACCGGGGCACGGCGTCCCCCGCAGAGCAGGGCGAACGCGGCCCCGCCCGCGGCGCCGAAACCGAAGTGGGCGATCGCGCCCAGCACCCGCTCTCCCCGCTTGGGCCGGTGCCTGTGACCCGGCAGCAGGGCGCGGACGATCCTCTTGGGCGGCTGGTCGCCCATGAGACCCGCGCGGTCTCCCGCGAGCATCACCGCGCTCATCGCCGCGGTGGCGAGGACGCCGCTCCCGGCGCCCCTGACGAGATCACGAGTCACGGTCACTCCCCGCCTTCCCCGAACGGCTCCCCGAACGGTGACCGGACACCGCGCCGGATCCTCGCGCATGCCGGCCGAGCGCGCCGAGCGTCTCCCGGGCGAGTTGCAGTTCCTCCCTCGGCCGGACCACCAGTACGGGCACGGACGCGCCGGGCGCGCTGACCGGGCCGTCGGCGTCGAGGTCGGTACGGGCGGGAGGCTCGACACCGAGCAGCGAGAGCCTGCGGCAGACGGCCTCGCGGACCTCCGGCTGGTCCCAGCCGATCTCCCCGGTGAACACGAGCGCGTCGAGGCGGTCCAGGCTCGTCGCGGCGGCGGCGATCTCCCGGCTCACCCGGTGCCCGAACACCTCCAGAGCCAGCGCGGCGGCGGGATCCCCGGAGGCGACCAGCTCCCGGGTGTCGCCCGACTTGCCGTCCGAGAGCCCGAGCAGCCCCGACCGGTGTTCCAGGCCGTCGCGCAGCTCGTCGAGCGTGAGCCGGGAACCGGACAGCAGCCACAGCAGCATGCCGGGATCGACGCTCCCCGACCGCTTGCTCATCGGGACCCCCTCCAGCGGGGTGAACCCCATCGAGGTGTCCACGCTGCGCCCCTCGCGGACGGCGCACACCGAGGAGCCTCCGCCGAGATGGGCCAGCACCACCTGCAGGGTTCCCCCGGGCCGGTCGAGCAGTTCCGCGGCCCGTCCCAGCGCCCAGGCGTACGACAGGCCGTGGAAGCCGTAGCGGCGCAGGCCGTAGCGGCTCCGCCACTCGGCGGGCAGCGCGTAGGTGGCGGCGCCGTCGGGAAGCCCCGCGTGGAAGGCGGTGTCGGGGCAGAGCACGTGCGGGACGTCGGGCAGCCTGCGCCGGGCGGCCTCGACGAGCGCGAGGGCGGGCGGCACGTGCAGCGGGGCGAGGTCGGCGTACTCCCGTACCGCCTCCAGCACGCCGTCGTCCACGACCGTCGGCTCGCGTACCGCCTCGCCTCCGTGGACGAGGCGGTGGCCGACCGCGGCGAGGCCGGCGCCGGGGGCGGCGTCGAGGAAGTCCGCGATCGACCGCTCGGACGTCGCGGGGTCGGGGCTCTGCTCGCTGTGCTCGGTGCGCAGGACCCGCCCGTCCCGGACGAGGTGAAGTTGGAGGCTCGACGATCCCGCGTTGACGGTGAGCACCGCCGGATCAGTGGTTCCCATCCTCCTGGCGTGCCCGAGGCCGGACAGGGCAAACGGGGCCCCGCGACGGGTCCTCGCCCGTCACTCCGCGTGGGCGGCCGCGGCGAGGACGCCGAGGCCCGTTCGACCGCGCCGACCTGGGATGATGACGTCCCGACCAGGTGCCGGGAACAGGCCGCGGCGCGCGGTCACCGGCCTTCCTGACCACCGACGGTTCGCAATCGCTTGTTGAACTGTCATGAGCCACGGGCGTACGGTGGGAGCCAATGGCACCCGTCCTTCGTACGGCTCCCGACAGGGCGCTGTCTCCAACTGCCGTAGACAGCGGGGCGATATGACTCGACTATCCGTCACTGTGGATGCGCATCCACACTTCTCCGTGGTGACCCTGATCGGCGATCTGGACAAGTCATCGGCTCCTCTGCTGGAGGAGAGGCTCGCGGACTTCATGAGGCGCGGCCACGTCTGCCTCGTCGTCGACACGACGGGGCTGGGATTCTGCGACTCCACGGGCATCTGGGTGCTGCTGACGAGCCTGCGGCGCGCCTACGAGCGGAAAGGCTGGTTGCGCCTCGCCGGCGTGCACGGATTCCTCGGCCGCCTGCTCGACCTGACCAGGTTGCGAGAGGCGTTCCCCATCGACTCCACCGTCGAGGAGTCACTGCGCGAGGTCTCCGACGGGGTCGTCCCCGTCCCACGCTGATCCCGATCGCCGGTGGCCTGCGGAAATCCTGAGCAAAGACGTCTGTGAAGGTCCTGAGCAAGACGCCTGTGGAGGTCCTGAGCAAGACGCCGGGAGGGAAGGCAGGTACGGCGGCACCCGCCCCGGAAGAGGCCGCCGGTTCCGGCAGCGGGTGAGAGGGCCGCTGCCGGGTGCCGGAGACGGATCAGTCGCGGGCGACCAGGCGGACGAACTCCTCGAACGAGAACCGGCCGTCGCCGTCGGAGTCGCCGTTCTGGTTCAGCGACCCGATGGCCTCGGCGGGCAGAGCGGGAAAGTGCTCACCGAACTCGCTTTCCGTGATGAATCCGTCGCCATCGGTGTCGATGGCCGCGAACGCCTGCCTGAGCTCCGCCAACCGCTCCCCGTTGGGCTCTGTCGACATGGTGACCCACCTCTCTCAACGACCCGCACTTCGATCAGCAGACAACTTACGGGAGGAACCCCCCGTCCAGCCAAGTGGCCCTATATAACATGTTTTATCACCGAAAATCCTTTTTCAGGGCCGGCTCGTCCTCGGCCCGCGCCTAGACTTCGAGCATGATTCGCCCCGCAACGCCGGACGACGTACCGGCGATCATCGACATGATCCGCGGACTCGCGGAGTACGAGAGAGCGCTGGACAAGGTCGAGACCACCGCCGACATGCTCCACGAGACACTCTTCGGCCCCTCTCCCAGCGTGTTCTGCCACATCGCCGTCGACGGGGAGAGGACCGCCGGGTTCGCGATCTGGTTCGTCTCCTACTCGACCTGGCTCGGCACCCACGGCATCTACCTCGAGGACCTCTTCGTCCACCCCGAGCACCGGGGTGGCGGGTACGGCAAGCAGCTGCTCGCCACGCTGGCGGGCATCTGCGTGGAGCGCGGCTACGGCCGCTTCGAGTGGTCGGTGCTCGACTGGAACACCCCGGCCATCGACTTCTACCGGGCGATCGGCGCGGAACAGGTCGACGAATGGGACAGGTACCGGCTCTCCGGCCCCGCGCTGGAGAAGGTCGCGGCGGGAGGCACGCGGTAGCCGTACCGGAGCCGTACCGGGAAAAGGAATTCACCCCGGGCCCGCCCTCACCGCGAAGACCGGCCGGAACACCCTTCCGGCCGGTCTTTTCGTTCTTCCGTTTCTCCTGGCTCTCCTGTCTCCCGGGAAGTGGTTCTCCCGTCTCCCGGGAGGCCCGAGCGGGAAAATCCCGCCAGGACACACTCCGGCCGTGAACCTTTCATCCCGCGAAACCACCGCGCCTCCTCCCTGAGCTGGTACGACGAGCCGTTGCCGCACCACGGAAGAAACACTCCGTTTACACGCCGGGATCGGCCACCTAGAGTCCGTCTCGCGTGAGCGCCTCACCGCCATTGATCAGCGACTCGTCACCCCTCGAAAGGGAGGGTAATTCTGTGAGTAAATGGCGAAGTATGGCTGTCGCCGGTGTGGTCACGTTCATGACCGCGCTTCTTGCCGTCGTCCTCGTTCCCCTACCGGCCTCGGCGCACGGCGCCATGATGACGCCCGGCAGCCGGACCTTCTTCTGCTGGCAGGACGGTCTCTCCCCGCAGGGGAACATCGTGCCGATCAACCAGGCGTGCTCGGCGGCGGTGGCCCAGAGCGGGACCAACTCGCTGTACAACTGGTTCAGCCTGCTGCGGTCCGACGGAGCCGGGCGAACCCGCGGGTTCATCCCCGACGGCCAGGCGTGCAGCGGCGGTAACCCCGGCTACAGCGGGTTCGACCTCCCGAGCGCCAACTGGCCGGTGACGCACCTGACCTCGGGCGCGTCCATCCAGTTCAAGTACAACAAGTGGGCCGCCCACCCCGGCTGGTTCTACCTCTACATCACCAAGGACGGCTGGAACCCCAACCGGGCGCTGACCTGGGACGACCTGGAGAGCGAGCCGTTCCACACGGCCGACCACCCGCAGAGCGTCGGCTCGCCGGGCACCAACGACGCCCACTACTACTGGAACGCCAGGCTCCCGTCGGGCAAGTCCGGCCGGCACATCATCTACTCGGTGTGGAAGCGTTCCGACAGCGCGGAGACGTTCTACAACTGCTCCGACGTCGTCTTCGACGGCGGCAACGGCGAGGTGACCGGCGTCGGCCGGACGGGCACCGACCCGACGCCCACCCCCACCCCCACCCCCACTGTGACCCCCACCCCCACTCCCACTCCTACCGTGACCCCGACGCCCGGGCCCGGCGCGTGCACCGCCACCTACCGGACCGTCACCACCTGGTCGGGCGGCTTCCAGGGGGAGGTGACCGTGAAGAACACGGGCACGGCCGCCTTCAACGGCTGGACGGCGAGATGGACGCTCAACAACGGCAGCACGGTGAACAGCCTGTGGAGCGCCACGCACACCACATCCGGGTCCACCGTGACGGCCAAGAACGTCGAATGGAACCGGGCGATAGCGGGTGGTGGTTCGACCACCTTCGGATTCACCGGAACGGGAACCAGCGGCTCCCCCTCCGTCACCTGCACCAGCCCCTAGCGGGACGCGGTCCCCGCCGGTACGCACCGGCGGGGACCGACCCGCGCCCGCCCCCGCTCTGTTGTGCCGGTCCGGCAGAACAGAGCGGGGGCAGACCGGCCGGCGAACCGCCGGACCGCCGCGCCTCGTGAAAGGACGGAAGAGAGTCCCGTGCCGCCCACCACGAAGATCGCCCCATTGCTGGGTCTCGTCTCGCTCGGAGCGGCGGTGGCCCTGGTCGCGGCGGCCTGCGTCGGCCGGACGGCGGAGGGCGGGCACGCCGTGGCACACCCGCCCGCCGCGCCCTCCCCCAACGCCCCGGCATCCCCGTCGGTTCACGGAGACACCCAGGCGTCCCCGTCGGTTCACGGAGACACCCAGGCGTCCTCGCCCTCCACGCCCGTTCACGGAACTTCCAAGCGCGGCACCACCGCCAAGGCCTCCGCGAGGTGCCGGGCGACGGTCACCCTGGTGGAGTCGTGGCCGGGTGGCTACCGGGGCGCCGCGACGATCAGCAACACCACCGACCAGCCGATGCGTGACTGGTACATCCAGTGGATGCAGCCGCGCGAGGCAACCTTCAGGCAGTCCTGGAACGGCACCCACATGCAGAGCGGTCCCGTCGCGATGATCCACGCTCCTGCGGAGAAGCCGTCGCTGCCGCCGGGGGAGACCGTCTCCGACATCGGCTTCGTGGGAGCCGCCGCCACTCCCCCGACCTTCACCGAGATCACCTGCGGCTGACGGGACCGGCGGTCCTGCCCGGGCTCCCACCCGCTCGGACCGTACGCGGCGCTCCCACCGCCGCCGCGCACCCCGGTAGAGGGCAGACGCGAGACGCGGCCCCGGCCGGCCGGACCGGCCGGGATCGGTCCGGCGTCAGCGCTTGGCGTAGCGCTGCTTGAAGCGCTCGACGCGCCCGGCCGTGTCGACGACCCGGCTGCGCCCGGTGTAGAAGGGGTGGCTCGCCGAGGAGACGTCGACGTCGACCACCGGATAGACGTTGCCGTCCTCCCACTCGACGGTCTTGCGGCTGCCGACGGTCGAACGGGTCAGGAAGGCGAAACCAGCGCTCGGGTCGCGGAAGACGACCGGGCGGTAGTCAGGGTGAATGCCCTTCTTCATGACTATCTGTCCTCTCGGAACGGAACGTGCTGGCGGACGATCGGGTCGTACTTGACGAGGGTGAGCCGGTCGGGGTCGTTACGCCGGTTCTTGCGGGTCACGTAGGTGAAACCGGTGCCCGCGGTCGACCTCAGCTTGATCACTGAGCGCACCTCGTTCCTGGCCACGGTCGGCTCCTCTCGGGTTGGTGGGTCGCACGATGCCGGTGATAACGGTTTTCATTGGCTGGACATTCCCGCCCGCGGGCCGGGTGCGGGACGGGCGTGGAGCGGGCATTGGCCGACACCGTTGCCAGGCGCGGGACGACGGCCGTGCGGGCGTCACCCCCCGGTAACCTCCCGTCCATCCGCCCCCTGTTCGCTGTGATCCATGCCGTGGCCGGAAACCGAGATCGTCGGATCGGACGTCAGCCCTCCCGTCACCGTGTACGGCACGGTGGACAGGAGTCCCGACGGGGAGCTCGCCCACGAGGGCAACAGGGTTCCCGACATCGTCGCCCTGGACCACCGGCGGCTGGTGGTCGCCTGGCGGGCCGGGGTCCGGGACGCGCGGGACCCGGCGCCGACCGACCAGGGCTCCATCATGTTCGCCCGCTCGCAGGACGGCGGCCTGACCTGGACGGTGGGCACGCTCGCCGCCGCCACCGCGACGACCCGCTACCACTACGTGATCCTCCTCGACGACGCGGGCACGTTGTACGCGCTGCTCGGCGTGATCTCCGTCGAGCGCGACCGCGACCGGGAGGGCGAGGTCGACGGCTTCCCCACCTCATTGGCCGTCAGGAGGAGCACCGACGGCGGCCGTACGTGGACCGCCTTCCCCGTCACCGTCGACGTGCCGGACAACGGCAGGGGCGTGGTCGTCGCGGGCAGGCCGCTGCGGTTCGGCGGCGTGTGGCTGGTGCCGTACTGGCGGCACTCGGGCGGTACGAACAAGGCGGGCGTGCTGCGCTCGGCCGACCTGGTGACCTGGACCTCCGGCGGGATGGCGGAGAACCCGCCGGGGGTGGCGATCGAGGAGCCGCAGATCGCGATCTCCCAGGACGACCCCGGGACGCTCGTGATGGTGACCCGCGCCCTGGACCTGAGGAGCGGCACCTCGGCGGCGGCGCGCGACGCCCGCTACCGCTCGGGCGCGGCCCACAGCGCCACGGCGACCAGCACCGACGGCGGGCTGACGTGGTCGCCGCTGAGGCTGGACGCGGACCTGCCCAACTACTACGTCAAGACGTTCTTCACGCGCGACTCGGCGGGCCGGCACCTGGCCATCTTCAACACGCTGGCCGGGCCGTTCACCGGCTCCTCTGCGAGCAAGCCCGACCAGTACCGCGAGGTGCTCTACTACAAGGTCAGGCGGCCCGGCGAGCCCTGGGAGCCGGCGCGGCTCTTCGCCGACGGCCCCCGCCTGACGAAGGGCGCGGCCCGGGGGTGGGACGTCTACCCCAGCGCCGACGAGTACGAGCCCGGCCGGTTCTTCGTCGTCTGGGAGCACAACCAGACCAACATCAAGGTCGCCAGGCTCGACATCTCCCGTCCCCTCTCCGGCGCGCCCCTCGCCGCGGGCGACTGGACCACGGGCGCGAACGCGAAGGGCTGGACGCTGGCCGGCGGCGCGCGGATCGCGGGGGGCGGGCTCCGGCTCGCGAGCACCGGCACCGCGGCGTGCCGGGCGTCCTTCCCCCTCGACGCCTCCAAGGGATGCGACTTCACCCTGGAGTTCCGCGGCCGGGTGGACGACGACAGCGCGCTCGACCCGCGTACCGGCAACGGTGTGTGCCTCGGCGCGAAGGTGGCGAACGGCGCCAGGCGGCTCATGCTGACCGTGCAGCGGAGCGGGGTCTGGACGATGCGCAAGGGCTCCGCCGTCTGGGAGAAGGTCCACTCGCTGGACGCGGCCGGCCGGACGGCGACCTGGAAGGTACGGGTGGACAGCGCGGGGACGGCCCGGCTGTTCAGGGACGGCACCGACACCGGGGCGACCTGGGTGGTCCAGGACAGCAGGGAGAGTCCCCAGCTCACGCACTGGGTGACCGGCACCCCCGGCGGCAACGCGGCCGGAGCGACCGTCGAGTGGACCCGGCTGACCCCCAACCTCGAGGTACTGCCCTGACTTCGCCGCTCCCCGTACGACCGCACGGCTCTTTTCCTGCTCTCAGGTGATTCGTCCCCTCGGCTCTCCGGCCCTCCAGGGGGTGAGGCGGTAGCTTGGAGACCGCCATCACAGAGGAAGAGAGATCGTGACCACGTCTATTCATCAGCGGATCGCCGAAGAGCTGGGTGTGCGCGAGCGACAGGTGAGTGCGGCGGTGGACCTGCTCGACGGCGGGGCCACCGTGCCGTTCATCGCCCGCTACCGCAAGGAAGCCACCGAGATGCTCGACGACACGCAGCTGCGCACGCTGGAGGAGCGGCTGCGTTACCTGCGGGAGCTGGAGGAGCGGCGCACCGCGATCCTGGAGTCCATCCAGGGCCAGGGCAAGCTCGACGACACCCTGCGGGCGCAGATCCTGGCGGCCGACTCCAAGGCCCGCCTGGAGGACATCTACCTTCCGTACAAGCCCAAGCGGCGGACCAAGGCGCAGATCGCCAGGGAGGCGGGGCTCGAACCGCTCGCCGACGGCCTGCTGGCGGACCCGTCGGTCGACCCGCGGGCCGCGGCGGAGGCGTTCGTCGGCGAGGGGGTGGCCGACGCGGCCGCCGCCCTGGACGGTGCCCGCGCGATCCTCGTCGAGCGGTTCGGCGAGGACGCCGACCTGGTCGGCGAGCTGCGCGAGCGGATGTGGACGAAGGGCCGCCTGGTCGCGGCGGTCCGCGAGGGCAAGGAGGAGGAGGGCGCCAAGTTCTCCGACTACTTCGACTTCGCCGAGCCGTTCACCAAGCTGCCCTCGCACCGGATCCTGGCGATGTTCCGCGGGGAGAAGGAGGAGATCCTCACCCTCACCCTGGAGCCCGAGCAGGAGCCCACCGGCACCTACGAGGGCCGCGTCGCGCACCGCTTCGGCATCTCCGACCAGGGGCGGCCCGCCGACGCGTGGCTGGCCGACACGGTCCGCTGGGCCTGGCGCACCCGCATCCTCGTCCACCTCGGCATCGACCTGCGGATGCGCATGTGGCAGGCAGCCGAGGAGGAGGCGGTGCGCGTGTTCGCCGCGAACCTGCGCGACCTGCTGCTCGCCGCGCCCGCCGGGAGCCGCGCGACCATGGGGCTGGACCCCGGGCTGCGCACCGGGGTGAAGGTCGCGGTGGTCGACGCGACCGGCAAGGTGCTCGACACCGACACCATCTACCCCCACGAGCCGCGCCGCCAGTGGGACCAGTCGCTGGCCACCCTCGCCGCGCTGGCGAGGAAGCACGACGTCGAGCTCGTCTCGATCGGCAACGGCACCGCCTCGCGCGAGACCGACAAGCTCGCCGGCGAGCTGGTGAAGCTGGTCCCCGGGCTGACCAAGGTCGTGGTGTCGGAGGCCGGAGCCTCCGTCTACTCCGCCTCCGCGTTCGCCTCGCAGGAGCTGCCCGGCATGGACGTGTCGCTGCGCGGCGCCGTGTCGATCGCCAGGCGGCTCCAGGACCCGCTGGCCGAGCTGGTCAAGATCGATCCCAAGTCGATCGGCGTCGGCCAGTACCAGCACGACCTCGCCGAGACCAAACTCTCCCGCTCGCTCGACGCCGTGGTGGAGGACTGCGTGAACGCGGTCGGCGTCGACGTCAACACCGCCTCGGCGCCACTGCTCACCCGCGTCTCCGGCATCGGCTCCGGGCTCGCGGAGAACATCGTCCAGCACCGCGACGCCAACGGCCCGTTCCGCTCCCGCAAGGCGCTGAAGGAGGTCCCCCGGCTCGGCCCGAAGGCCTTCGAGCAGTGCGCGGGCTTCCTGCGCATCCGCGGCGGCGACGACCCGCTCGACACCTCCAGCGTGCACCCGGAGGCGTACCCGGTGGTGCGGCGCATCCTGAAGAGCACCGGCGGCGACCTCGCGTCCCTGATCGGCAACGGCACGGCGCTGCGGGCCCTGCGCCCGCAGGAGTTCGTGGACGACACCTTCGGCCTGCCGACCGTCACCGACATCCTCGCCGAGCTGGAGAAGCCGGGCCGCGACCCGCGTCCCGCCTTCAAGACCGCGACCTTCAAGGAGGGCGTGGAGAAGCTCTCCGACCTCACGCCCGGCATGCTGCTGGAGGGCGTGGTCACCAACGTCGCCGCCTTCGGCGCGTTCGTCGACGTCGGCGTGCACCAGGACGGCCTGGTCCACGTGTCGGCGCTGTCGCACAACTTCGTCAAGGACCCGCGCGAGGTGGTCAAGCCCGGCGACATCGTCCGGGTGAAGGTGCTCGACGTCGACATCCCGCGCAAGCGCATCTCGCTCACCCTCCGGCTGGAGGACGACGTCAAGCCCTCAGGCCCCCGAGGGCCGCGCGACCAGCGCGACCAGCAGGGCAGCGGGCAGCGCCAGGGCGACGGCGGCGGCGGCAGGCGCGGTGGCGGGCAGGGACGCGGCGGGCAGGGCGCACAGGGCGGGCAGGGACGCGGCGACCGGCAGCGTCAGGAGGGCGGCGGCAGGCAGCGCAACGCGCCGAGCGGCGCGATGGCCGACGCGCTGCGCCGTGCCGGGCTCGACGGCTCCGGCGGCAAACGCTAGGCACCGGCCGAACACCCCGCCGCGCGCCCGCACGGGACACACCGCTCCGCGCGGGTGCGCGGACCGGGGGCCGCGACGACCGCGGGCACCCGAGCGGCATCGGGACCGGCAGGGCCACCGCCTCAACACGAAGGTGGTGGCCCTGCCGTCACCCGGGCCCTGCCGTCACCCCGAGCCCTACCGTCAAGCCGAGCCCTACCGTCAAGCCGGGCCCTGCCGTTACCCTGGGGCGAGATGACGTCGTCGATGGTCCGGACGCACCGCTGAAGCGTTCACCACCATGATTCCTGCCACCCGCGCGGAGGTCTTCCGCGACCGGGCGTGAACGGCCCCGCCATCCGGGTCCGCACCCGCAAGGACCTGCGAGCGACCCGTCGCCCGCGCCCGCCCCGCTGTCTCGGCCACCTGTACGTCGCCCCGCTGTGGCCCCTGCACGGACTGAACCTCGGCACCCTGCTGCGAACCTGTGACGCGGTCGGCGCGTGCATGGCCGTGCCCCGCCTGTCCTGGGTCCCCGAGGCCCTGGACCGGGGAAACACCCTGCGTCGACCGGCCTGCGTGCACTGGGTGCGCGACCCGTTGACCTGGCTCGCCGACCAGCGTTCCGCCGGACATCACGTCCTGGGCGTGGAGCTGGCGGAGGAGGCCGTCCGCCTCGCGGACCTGCCCATGGCCCGCCGCCCCACGGTCGCCGTCCTCGGCCATGAGCGTGACGGCATCCCACCGGAGGCCCTCGACCTGCTCGATACCGCGGTGGAGATCCCGATGATCGGCACGGGAGCCAGCCTCAACGTGGCCGTCGCCGGATCGCTGGTCCTCTACAAACTGGCCGGGTTCACCTGAACCGGGTCACACGCGCGAACGTAAGGCGTGCGGAGCCCTCACCGGCGACCGGTCGGGCGCCATTGTCCGGCGCCATATCGCCGCCACTGACCGGTCGTCGGCGCCGTGTCGCCACCGCTGACCGGTCGTCGGCGCCGTGTCGCCGACGAGGGAACGGCGGCCGGTGCGAGCGGCTCCGCTCACCGGGAGCGGCGGCCCCTGCGGAAGGCGGAGACGGCGAGGACGAGGCCGACGGCGAGGGTGGCCAGGCCGATCCAGAACCACTCCCGCGCACCGCTCATGGAACTGCCGCCCACGTACCCGAGGCCCTGGAGCGCCCAGAGGCCGCCCGCCAGCACGAGCAGGACGCCGAGGCCGATCGGAAGCCAGGTCCTCATCGCTCACAGCTCCTTCGTGGTACGCAGGTCGTGGAACTCGGAGGCGAGGAGTCCGAACAGCGCCTCGTCGACGAAGGACCCCGCCACCCAGGCGTGCTCGCGGAGCGTGCCCTCGCGCCGGAAGCCGGTCTTCTCGGCGGCGGCGATCATCGCGCTGTTGGTGGCGAGCGTCTCCAGGCCCAGCCGGTTCAGGCCGCGGATGCGGAAGGCGTAGTCGCACAGCAGCCTCAGCGCGTCGGGGGCGTAGCCGTGGCCGCGCGCCTCGGGAAGCAGCGAGATGCCCAGGTGCCCGTTGCGGTTGAGGGTGTCGATCCCCCAGACGTTGCCGGATCCGAGCAGGTCCCCGGAGAGGGACTGGATGGCGAAGTCGACGTTGGCCGGATCGGGCTTGCGCCGCTCGTAGTGGGCGATGGCCTGGTCGATCGTCTCGGGAACCCAGGGCGTCGTGGTGGCTCCGGCCGCCGTCTCCACGTCGTCGTTCAACCGGTGGAGCGGGACCAGGTCCTCCTTGGTGATGGCCCTGAGCAGGACCCTGTCTCCACGAAGCATGAGTGAAACCCCACTGTTGTCGATCGGCGGGCGGCGGGCGGCGGGCGAGAGAGCTTGCCGTCTACCGGACATCACACCATACGAAAAGTCGGGAAGGGCACTGAATAACACCACACCGCGGATGGCCGGGACGGCGTCCCGCCACGGGTACGGAGCACCGCACGCGGTACCGGCTCGCACGGTGCCGTGGCCGGCCCTGTGCCGCGCCGGGCCGCACGCGCCTCTCCGGCCCCCGCTCCGGGATTTTCTGACAGAAGATCCTGACAGCGCGGCCTCCTGGAACGTTCCCTTCAGGAGTTCCACCGTAAATAAACTTTCCTTTTTTTCGTAAGTTCACAGCGTTCCGCACGATCCGGAACCCGAAGCCGTGCCGCTTTTTTTACTCCTTGTATTGACCTGAGAACGAAGGCTGGCCTAAGGTCCCGGGCAAGCGAGACCTTGCCGTGAAGGGACCCCCCATGACTCGCTCCCCTGACGCCGGATGGCGGCGGACGTGGTGATCACGCTCGCCCCGCCGCCCTGACCACACCCCGTCACGAGTGTGGGGCGCGCTGGCCGCCCTCCGCCCCGTGAAGGCTCCGTTCTCCCTGCCGTATCCGTCGCGGCAGGGCCCAGGACGCGCCGAGCAGCGCGTGCCGCCGTATGGCGGGCCCGTCCCCCCGGGCCACCGTGCGGCCGCTCGCGGAAAGCACGCTCGCCGCGTCCGGCACCACCCGCATGTCACCCCCTGATACGGGTCGTGACGTCACGCGCGCGCGTCGCGTCCCCACCGGGATGTGGCGTCACCCGTACGTCGCTCCCCAAGACGGAAGGAAATCCGCGCATGGACACCGGACAGTCGCCTCGCCGGCGCCGTCGCATGTCGCTTCCCACCACCCTCGGCGGGATGTTCACCGTCGTCGTCCTCGCTCTCGCCGGCGTGACGACCGCGACGCCGGCCGCCGCCGCCACCGGGCAGATCACCGGCATCGGCGGCAAGTGCGTCGACGTCGCCGCCGCCAACAGCGCCAACGGCACCCCCATCCAGCTGTACGACTGCAACGGCAGCTCGGCACAGCAGTGGACCCGCAACGGCGACGGCACTGTGCGCGCCCTCGGCAAGTGCCTCGACGTCACCGCCGCCTCCACCGCCAACGGAGCGCAGATCCAGCTGTACGACTGCAACGGCACCGCCGCGCAGCAGTGGACATACAGCGCGGCGAACGACCTGGTGAACCCGGCCGCCGACAAGTGCCTGGACGCCACCGGCCAGTCCAGCGCCAACGGCACCCGCCTGCAGATCTGGACCTGCACCGGCACCGCCAACCAGAAGTGGAACGCCCCGAGCGACGGCGGCGGCAACCCGCCCACGGACCCCCCGCCGGTCGGCAAGATGGCCGGGGCCCCGTACCTCTACATGGGCTGGGGCAACCCGCCGAGCCCTGCGACGATCATGAGCACCACCGGCGTGAAGTCCTTCACCATGGCGTTCATCCTGTCCGGCGGCGGCTGCACCCCGCGCTGGGACGGCTCCAGGCCGCTGACCGGCGGCACCGACCAGGCCGCGATCAACCAGATCAAGGCGGCGGGCGGCAGCGTGCAGGTCTCCTTCGGCGGCTGGTCGGGCAACAAGCTCGGCCCGAACTGCTCCACCCCGGCCGCCTACGCCGGAGCCGTGCAGCAGGTCATCAACGCCGTCGGCCCGGCGGTCGTCGACTTCGACATCGAGAACAACGACGAGTTCGAGAACTACACCGTCCAGGACCGCATCCTCAACGGCCTGAAGATCGTCAAGCAGAACAACCCGAACGTCAAGATCGCCGTCACCATCGGTACCGGGATCAACGGCCCCAGCTCGACCGGTGTCCGCCTGATCAACCAGGCCAGGGCACTGGCCGTGCCGATCGACAACTACACGATCATGCCGTTCAACTTCGGCGCCTCCAACATCTACAACGCCACCGTCAGCTCCGCCGAGGGCCTGAAGAACGCGCTCAAGGCCGCCAACGGCTGGACCGACGCGCAGGCGTACGCCCGGATGGGCATCTCCGGCATGAACGGCCTGTCCGACCAGGGCGAGCTGACCACCACGCAGACCTGGACCCAGATCCGCGACTGGGCCAGGTCCAAGGGCCTGACCCGCTTCGCCTACTGGGCGGTCAACCGCGACCGTCCCTGCCCCGGCGGCGACGCGGGCTCCGCGTGCAGCGGCATCTCCCAGCCCGACTGGGAGTTCACCCGCATCACGGCCGGCTTCTAGGCGATGGCGCCCCCTCCCAGCCCTTCCAGCCCTTCCAGCCCTTCCAGCCCTTCCAGCGGACACCGGATCGAAAGGAACAGCCGATGATCTCCACCAGCCCGGCGCCCCTTCCCGGCCCCCGCCCCTCGCGGAGCCACTCACCGGGCCCCTCACAAAGCCCCTCACAGGGCCACTCACGGACGCGGCGCGCGCGGCTCGGCGGCCTCCTGGCCGCGGCGCTCCTCGCCCTCGGCTCCGCCACGCTCGTCCCCTCCCCGGCGGGCGCCCAGGCCACCTCCGCGCAGAGCACCGCCGCGCAGAGCACCGCCGCGCAGAGCACCGCCGCGCAGAGCACCGCCGCCCAGCGGGCCCTGGCGGCACCCGCCCCCGGCCCCCTCGTGTGGTCGGACGAGTTCAACGCCGCCTCCGGCACCGGCCCCGACACCACCAAGTGGCGCCGGGACGTCGGCGGCGGCGGCTGGGGAAACAACGAGCGGCAGTACTACACGGCCGGCAACGAGAACATCGCCCACGACGGCGCGGGCAACCTGGTCATCACCGCGCGCAAGGGCAACCCCGCCGGACTCGGCTGCTGGTACGGCTCGTGCGAGTACACCTCGGGCAAGCTGACCACCGCCGCGACCTTCACCCGCGCCTACGGCCGCTTCGAGGCGCGGATGAAGCTCCCCCGGGGCAAGGGCATGTGGCCCGCGTTCTGGATGCTGGGCACCGGAGGGGCCCAGTGGCCCGCCAACGGCGAGATCGACATCATGGAGAACGTCGGCAGCGTCCCCGGGCAGGTGCTCGGCAGCCTCCACGGCCCCGGCTACTTCGGGGCCAACCCGTTGAGCGGCAGCTACAACCTCCCCGCGGGCCAGGCCTTCGCCGACGCCTTCCACACCTTCACCGTCGACTGGGAACCCGGCGCGGTGACCTGGTACGTCGACGGCGTCCAGTACTCCAGGAAGACCCCCGCCGACACGCGGGGCAACCCCTGGGTCTACGACCACCCGTTCTTCATGATCCTCAACCTGGCCGTCGGCGGCAACTGGCCCGGCTCGCCCGACGCCTCCACCACCTTCCCCCAGCAGCTCACCGTCGACTACGTCCGCGTCTACGCCCCGCCCAGCGGTGGCGGCCGTACGGGCCAGATCACCGGTATCGGCGGCAAGTGCGTCGACGTCGCCGCCGCCTCCAGCGCCAACGGCACCCCCATCCAGCTGTACGACTGCAACGGCACCGGCGCCCAGCAGTGGACCCTGGGCACCGACGGCACGGTGCGCGCCCTCGGCAAGTGCCTGGACGTCACCGCCGCCTCCACCGCCGACGGAGCGCAGATCCAGCTGTACGACTGCAACGGCACCACCGCCCAGCGGTGGACCTACAACGCCGCGACCCGCGATCTCGTGAACCCGGCCGCCGACAAGTGCCTGGACGCCACCGGCCAGTCCAGTGCCAACGGCACCCGCCTGCAGATCTGGACCTGCACCGGCACCGCCAACCAGAAGTGGAACGCCCCCACCTGACCGACCCCGCCCGACCTGGCCCGACCCGGCCTGACCCGGCCCGTCGCGGGTCGGAACCCCCACCCTCGGTTCCGGCCCGCGACGGGCTTCTCCCGTTCGCCGCCGCTCACGACGCGGTGACCGTGTCACCGACCGCGATCGTGCCGAGGGCGCGCGGGATGCCGAGCCGGCCGAACATGACGCCGCGATCGCCCTCGAAGACCCGGGTCCGGTAGCCGGCCAGCACCCGGAGAGGCTCGCCGTTCCTGCGTGCGGAGTCCTGGTCGACGTTGATGATGACGCAGCGCGCGCAGGGCTTGATGAACTCGATCTCGGCGGTGCCGACGCGCAGCGTGGACAACGCGTCCTCGCCGTAGGGGCCGAGGCCCTCCAGCACGATGTTGGGCCGGAACCGGTTCATCGGCAGCGTGCCGCCCACGCGCAGGTTCAGGTCGTCGAGGGACTCGCGTGACAGTACGGAGAGCGGGTGGGCGTCGGCGAACGCCAGCGTGCCGCCGCCCCGCGAGGTGGGCCGGGTGCCGGCGAAGCGGACCAGGCGGCAGGGCTCCCCGAGGAGGCCGGAGAACCACGCGGCGGCCTCCTCCCCCTGGTCCACGCCCTGGCAGGGCTTCCCGTGCACGGTCACCTCCAGCACCGGCCCGTCCACCGGCTCGTGGACCAGGGGTGCCACCGCCCCGGGCGCGCCCACGACGAGCTTCACGCCGTCGTACGCGGGCCGCAGTGTCGCCAGCCGGGGCAGCTCCCGCTGTGACAGATGCCGCAGGTCCGGCCGGACCAGCATGAACTCGCGGTCGTGCCGCAGCCCGGTCGGTGTCAGCTCGGCACCGGCCAGAGGGGTGCCTCCCGCGCTTTTTAGCGGGAAAACGTTCAGTTCCACGACGACGGCGACCGCGCTCTTCCCGCCGAGAGCCGAGCGCCCCCGCACGAATCCCTCGCGCGCCGAGCCTTCAGCCGAGCCTTCACCTGCGGGGTTCTCCCCCGTCCTCGCCGGGACCGCGCCGCGGAAGTCATGCACCATGTATCGGACGCTAGGACATCCATCAGGAAGAGAGGTCAGGAAGCGACAGTATCTGACAAAATCTCGTTAGTTTTGCTGCCGACGGTCCATCGGGGAGATCAGAGCAGGCGCCTGATGTCGCCGTACGCCCGGTAGAAACCGCCCCGCTCGGAGAAGCGGACGCCCTCGACGAGATAGCGGGCGCCCGCCTCGCGCACGCCCTTGGGGAACTGCACGTTGCGCCGCACGTCGTAGCCCTCGCTGACCACCCGCACCCGGAGCCGCTCACCCTCGCGGAAGCACTCCACCACCACGCCGTCGCCGGTGTCGGGGACGGCGTCGAACACCACGGTCTCCAGCGCGGTCGTGGGCTCCACCACCGCCAGCCCGGCGGACGCCTTGACGTCCACGGCCTCGGGGACGGTGCCGTCCTGGGCCGCCCTGATCGCCTCCTCGGTGGCGTCGATGCAGGCCAGGGTGCCGTCGGTGGTCACGATGTAGAGGCGGTCGTCGAGATACTGCATGGAGAAGGCGGAGCCGCAGCCGGTCGCCAGCTTCCACAGGCGCTCGCCGCTCTGGTCGAAGCAGTAGATCGAGGAGTGGTTGTCGCCGGCGAACACGTACCGGCCGCCGGGGGCGGTGGCGCAGGAGAAGACCGTGGCGTCGCAGCGGTAGACCGCCTGGGAGGCGCCGTCCGACTTGCGCAGGCGGTGCACGGCCGAGCGCGAGGTACCGGCGTAGACCGAGTCGGCCTCCTGCCAGCCGAACAGCACCGCGCCGGTGAGGGGCGTCTCCCAGACGGGCGTCCCGTCGGCGGCGTCGTAGCGGGCCACCCCGGTGGAGTGCCCGTGGTAGACGGCCTCGTCGTCGCAGCGGACCATCCAGGCCGAGTCGCCCCTGCCCTTGCGCGCCCACTGGAACTCGTCCTCGTGGTCGATGGTGGTGATCCGCCCGGCGCGGTCGGAGACGCCCAGCACGCCGTCGTGGATGTCCAGCCAGTAGATGTCGACGTCCTCGGCGATCTCGTACGCGACCCTGGGGACCTTGCCGCCGAGGTCGTAGACCTTGCCGTCGTCGGCGCCCGCGTAGATCCAGAAGTCGTCGCCGACGATGCACTTGACCCCGTCGGGCAGCTTGAAGCGGCCGGTGACGGTGCCGCCGTGGGTGACGGTGTAGACGTCGCCGCGCTGGTTGCCGACCCAGCAGCGCTCGGAGTCGACGAAGATGCCGAACGCCGCCGCGCCGCTGGCGAAGCGCCACAGCACCGGCGCCTGGGTGGCGGTGGAGCGGGTGCTCTCCACGCTGCGCCGGGTGACCGCGCGGCGCTGGCGCACCCCTTGGACGGCGGGGGCGTAACCCCGGCGGACCTTCTCGTTGATCTTCTTCGCGGCGGCCGCCTCGGCCTTCGCCGCGCTGGCGAACGCCGACGCCTTGGACTGGCCCGACTCGCCGATGCGGCCGTACCTGATCGTCACCTCGGTTCCGTCGACCATGACCTCGTAGAACTTGTGCGAGCTCCCGCCGTCCTCGGACAGTTCCAGGTAAGTGCTCCGCGCGGCCATGCTCCACCTTCTCGGTTGATCGACTTTCCGGGAGCGTAGGGCAGCCGTACGACAAATAACGAAAAGTCAGGAAAAGTAGCGGCGAGGGTTGTCGATCAGCATCTGGTCCACCTGCGCGTCGCTCACCCCGGCCTCCCGCAGGGCCGGGAGCACGTCGTCGTGGATGTGGCCGAAGTGCCAGTTCGGCGCGGCCAGCGGTATGCCCTCGTCCCAGGCGTCGCCGAAGTAGTCCATGAAGCACGCGCTGTCGTGGCTGAGCACCATCCGGTCGGCGTAGCCACGCTCGCAGAGCGCGACGACGGTGGCGATCCGCGACGCCGTGGAGTTGTAGGCGTCCAGCCCGAAGCGGTCCATGCCGAGCGTCGCGCCGGTGTCGGCCAGCCGCATCAGATGGTCGAGGTCGTTGGAGTCGCCCGAGTGCCCGAGCACGACCTTGGCCGGGTCGACCCCCTCCTTGACGAACAGGTCCAGGACGACCAGCCCGCTCCCGGTGGAGGGGTTGGTGTGCACCGTGATCGGCACGCCGGTCCGCAGGTGGGTCCGGGCGACCGCCCGGCAGATCCGCTCGACGCCGGGGGTGAGCCCCCTGCTCTCGATCGCGCACTTCAGGAACGCGGCTTTCACCCCGGTGTCGGCGATGCCCTCGACGATGTCGCGGGAGAAGTCCTCGACCATCGGCTCGGGCACGTCCATCATCAGGCCGGGGCCCCGGTGCTCGTACTGGTGCGGGACCTCGTCGAAGGAGTAGATCCCGGAGGCGACGACGATGTTCAGCTCCGGCACCTGGTCGGCCACCCGCCGCACGCGCGGGATGTAGCGGCCCAGTCCCCACACGGTCGGGTCGACGACGGTCTTCACGCCTCTGGCCGCCAGCGCCCTGAGCTTGGTGACGGCGTCGGCCACCCGGTACTCCTCGTCCCACCACGCGCCCCTGCCGTAGTTGTCGACGTGCTCGGGAGAGAGGACGAAGACGTGCTCGTGCATGAGGGTCCGGCCCAGGTCGGCGACGTCGACGGGACCTCTGACGGTGTTCACGACCGGCATGCGCGTCCTCCGGGGGATGGTCCGACCGGACGGCGGTGACGTACCGAGCGGTCGCTTCCTGCGAAGGTAGGCCGGGCCACCGGGACCGTCAACCTGCCACGCGGAGCGGACCGCGCGGGAACGGCCGAACGGGAACGGTCGGGGCAAGCGGACGGCGCGGGGAGGTTCGGCCGGGAACGGTCGGGTCGAGCGGACGGCAGGGGACGGCCGGGCGGGAACGGTCAGGCGCGGGCGGTCGCCGGGAGCGGGCGGTGGACGCGGCCGTGCCTGGCACCGGCCACCAGCCCCAGCATGGCCAGCACCGCCACCTCGAACCCCACCACCAGCCGCTGGATCACCCCGGCGGGGATGTCGTCGTTGGTCAGGTCCACGCCGAGCATCCGCACCACGTACGGGAGGACCACCAGTACCAGCACACCCAGGGCGGCCAGGCTGAGCAGCCGGACCGGGCGGGCGTACGGGCTGGTCGCGTACCGCCTGGCCAGGAGCAGCCCGGCGATCGGCATCGTGAGGAAGGCCACGAACGCCGCGTACCTGTGGATGCCGCCGGACATCGACAGCGGCACGCCCGGCTCGTCGGTCGGGAAGGCGCCGATCAGCAGCATGCACAGGCCCCAGGTCCCGACCAGCAGGGCCACCGCGCGATCCTCACCGCGACGGGCCAGTATGGCCCCGATGATCGCCGCCGCGACGGAGAAGAGCGTGAGCGACAGAGGCAGCAGCCAGCCGTCCGCCTCGAACGCGTACTCGCTGATCACGGTGTGCACCGGATCGAGACCGGTGACCACGTGCAGTCCGAGCATCGTGACGGCTCCCGCGCCGATCGCCGCGTAGCCGCCGAGGATCATCGTGTGCCGCGTGAACGCCTGGCTTCCCATGCCTCAACGATGGCGACGAGCGAGATCACGGAATATCGGAGACCGCCCCCGGCCGCCCCTGAACGTTCCCGGATGGTCCCCGGGACGGGGTGGTGCCCACCCATCGGGGATATTCCCCGATATACGCTCCTGAACTGGGCGAAAGCCCGCGATGGTAGGGCCTTCCCCCTCAGGGTTCCGCCCCCGGGGATGGGGTCCCGAGGGGCGGCTCTTCCGGGGCACTCGCAGCGCGGCGACGCGGCAGCCGGGGACGACTCAACGCGGGTGCCGGTCGGCGCGGGGACGACTCAACGCGGGCGCGGGCCGGCGCGGGGACGACTCAACGCGGGCGCGGGCCGGCGGGAGTCACGGGAGGGTTCCGGGGTCGAAGGGCAGGCCGACGTAGTTCTCCGCGAGCGTGGTCGCCGCGGCCTCGGAGGAGGTGACGTAGTCGAGATGGGAGGTCTGCAGGCGCCGCCCGTAGGGGTCGTCGGCGTCGAAGGTGTGCAGCAGCGTCGTCATCCACCAGGAGAAGTGCTGGGCGCGCCAGACGCGTTTGAGACAGCCGTCGGAGTACGTGTCCAGCAGCGCGGTGGAGCCCGTCGCGTAGAACTCCGCCAGGGCCGCGGTCAGCAGCCGGACGTCCGCGACGGCCAGGTTGAGCCCCTTGGCGCCGGTGGGCGGCACGATGTGGGCGGCGTCCCCGGCGAGGTAGAGGTTGCCGTGACGCATGGGCTCGGCGACGAACGAGCGCATCGCCGACAGGTCCTTGGAGATGATCGGCCCCTCGGCCAGCGCGAACCCCGGGACCGTCTCCAGGCGGGCCCGCAGTTCGGCCCAGATCCGCTCGTCCGGCCAGTCGTCGAGCGAGGCGTCCGGGGGGACCTGGAGGTAGAAGCGGCTGATCTCCGGGGAGCGCATGCTGTGCAGCGCGAAACCCCGGTCGCTGTGGGAGTAGATCAGCTCCTCGGACGACGGCGGGACCCGCGCGAGGATGCCGAGCCAGGCGAACGGGTAGTCGCGCTGGAAGACCGACAGGACTCCCTCGGGGATCGACGGCCGCGAGACGCCGTGGAAGCCGTCGCACCCGGCGATCACGTCGCAGTCGAGGCGCTCGCCCTGGAAGGTGAGGTAGGGGTCCTTCTCCAGCGAGTGCAGGGCGACGTCGGGAACGTCGAAGAGGATCTTTCCTCCGTCGGCCAGCCGCCGGGCGATGAGGTCCTTGACGACCTCCTGCTGGCCGTAGACGGTGATGGCCCGCCCGGGGACCAGCTTCTCGAAGGCGATGCGGTGCCCGGCCCCGCCGTAGCGCAACTCGATGCCGTGGTGCGGCAACCCCTCCGCGCGCATCCGGTCGCCGACACCCGCCTCGTTGAGCACGTCCACCGTGCCCTGTTCCAGCACCCCGGCCCGCACGCGCTGCTCGACGTACTCCCTGCTCCGCGCCTCCAGGACCACCGAGTCGATGCCCCGCAGGTGGAGCAGATGGGAGAGGAGCAGCCCGGCGGGTCCCGCGCCGACGATCCCGACCTGAGTTCGCATGCCCCGAGCATCCCGTACCGTCCGCCCTCGCATACCGCCCCCTTCCGCTCAGCGGAAACCCCCACCCCGCGAGAGCGAAAGGGGGCCGCGAACGTCCGGCGGAAGCGGGAGACAGAGGTGTCCGCGAACGTCCGGCGGAAGCGGGAACCAGGCGGCGGGAAACATCGGCGACGGGAGACAGGCGGCGCGAAGCGGCCGCGAACGCTCAGCGGGGAGCGGCGGCGAGGTCGCGGGAGAGCGCGGCGGCGGCGGACAGCACCGCCGGCGCCAGCCGTCGCGGATCGGCGGTGTGCCGCCAGGTCACCAACGACAGCGCCGCCACCACCCGGCCGCCCGCCCCCCGTACCGGCGCCGCGACCGAGCAGGTGCCCACCGACATCTCCTCCTGCGTACGGGCGATCCCGGTCCTGCGGACCTCCTCCAGCTCGGTACGGAGCCGCGCCGGGTCCACCACCGTGTTCGGCGCGTGCGCGGTGAGCTCCCTGGCGAGCACCCGTTCCACCGTCTTCGGGTCCGCGAAGGCCAGCAGGACCTTGCCGACCCCGGTCGCGTGCAGCGGCAGCTCCCCCGCCACGCGCGAGACGACCGGCACGGAGGTGGGCCCGCGCAGTCGCTCGAGGTAGAGTGCCCGGTCGTCGCGGAGCACCGCGAGCTGCACGTTCTCGCGGGTGGCGGCGTAGAGGTCCTCCATGTACGGCAGGGCGAGCTCGCGCAGCTCCCTCGGCTCCGCGGCCTGGGCGCCGATCTGCCACAGGAGCATCCCGACCCGGTAGGAGCCGTCGGGGAGCCGCTCCATGAACCCGCCCTCCACCAGCTCCCTGACCAGCCGGTGGCCGGTGGCGGGCGGCAGTTCGGCCCGGCGGCAGATCTCGGTGAGCGTCAGCCGCACGTCTCCCGGCAGGAACGCGCCGAGGATGGCCATGACCTTCCCGGTGACCGTGGGCGCCCTCACGCGCCCCAGCCTAGGTCCTGGCCCGCGGATCCCGCCGCGCCGGCCGTGACGGAACCGGAAGGCGCGACCCGGGGCGGCCTCCGGAAAAAGGAAGCCGGGAGGCGCAAGCCTGGAGGCGGAATTCGAAGCGGCCTCCGGGAAAAGGAACCCGGAAGGCGCGACCCGGGGAGAGAAATCCAGAGAGCGGGCCCTGAGAGACGGAGCCTAGGGAGCGGAACCCAGGCGGGAGGCGAGGACCCCGGCTCGGGCGAGCTGCACCTCGCGGGCCTTCCTCGCGGCGTAGCCCAGCAGCGGCCTGACCCAGGCGTGCACCACGAGGATGTCCTCGACCTCGGTGCCCCCGTTCTTCTCGTTGAGGGTGAACCGGTAGTCCAGGCGCACGCCGCCGGGGCTGGCGACCTCGCCCTCGACGGTCCGCGGCGTGCTCCGCAACGTCACCTTGATCATGTTGTCGTACGTGACGAGGCCGAAGAACCTGAACCGCTCCACCGAGGTGTAGCGGGTCTCTGCCTCGCCCCGCTCGACGTCCTTGACGGCGACCACCAGCGGCGAGAGCCCCACGTAGCTCTGCGGCTGGCTCAGATGGGCGTGGAGCGCCTCCGGGGTGTTACGGACGTGAAAGGTGTTACGTAAAGTGACCTTTGGCATGACATGCCCCCGTTTTAAGATCTTTACTGGGAGACAGTAACGGGTTCGGCCATGTACCAGCGGGCATGTTGCTCACCTCGGGTGAGGGAATCCAGCCTGCGGGGAAGCTCGCGTCGGGAGAACGGGTCGGCGGCGGCGTTGCGGATGTGGATGCCCACCGCGTAGATGTCCCTGACCTCCATGAGAGTGGAGTACCCCGGCCAGGAACGCAGGTCGCTGCCGTACGCGTCGGCGAAGGCGTCCACGTCGGCGGCGGTCAGGCCGAAGCGCCGCTGGCCGTGGTAGGTGTGGACCAGGTCCCACTCGCGGGGGCCGACCGCGACGCCGTCCCAGTCGCAGAGCACCACGTGGCCGTCCGTGCAGCGCAGCAGGTTGTCGATCCACGCGTCGCCGTGCAGCAGCACCGGCGCGTCGTCCACACCGAGGTCCGACCAGCGCTCCGTCAGCTCCGCGATGCGGTCGCGCAGCCAGACCCGCTGGCAGGAGGTCAGCTCCTCGGATCGGTCCACGGCGCGGCGCACCTCGCACAGCGGGTCGACGAAACGCCGCAACGCCACCGGCGGGACCGGCAGCAGGTGCAGGCTGCGCAGGATCTCCCCCAGCTCCGTGGTGGTGGGCCGGCCGCTGGCCGGAACGTAGTGCCAGAAGGTGACGACCCTGCCCTCGTGCACCACGGGCTGCTCGGAGATCTCGTCGGCCGGGCGCACCGCGGGAAACCCCTGCTCGGCGAGCCAGCGCGCCACCGCCAGGACCAGCGGCAGCCGGGTCAGCGCGTTGGGAGCGGTGGCGATCCTGACCACGATCTCGCTGCGCAGCTTGAAGACGGCGTTGCTGCGCACCCGCAGCAACTCCGCGTCCCTGTGGTCGATGCCGAGGTCCTCGCAGACCTCCCGCAGGACGGTGAACGCCTCCTCGGCGAGCGCGTTCATCAGCCGACCGGTGCCGCGCCGATGACCAGGTCGTTCAGGCGTCGCACCGCCGCCGCCCTGTGCCTGGCCTGCGGCACCTCCGACAGCAGCGCCCGCGCGCGGTTGAGCACGATGGAGGTGCGGTGTTCCGGCGGGACCTGGAGCAGCGCCTTCTCCGCCAGGTGGCAGGCGTCGTCGATCTTGCCGTCGCGGACCAGGTGCGCGGCCTGGTCGAGCAGGAGGAGGACCGGGTCGATGGCGTACGGCATCGAGGGCCCGGCGGGCCCCGGGTTCCAGTCGACGTCCTCGCCCAGCTCGATCAGGGTGCCGATCCGGTAGAACTGCAGCCGCCGCTCGGAGAAGCGGAACGCCAGGTGGTCGTGGCCTTCGGGGGGCATCCTGGCGAAGATCCGCTCCGCCTCGGCGAGCGCGACCCTGGCGGCCTTGTGCTCGCCCATCCGGGCCAGTGCCCGCGCCTCCGCCGCCGCGCCGAGCGCCGCCGGGGAACTGGGCGCGCTGCCGGCGAGCATCCTGGCCTCGCGGGCCAGCCGCACGGTCTCGGCCAGGTCGCCGTAGTAGTAGGGGAGCATCGCCTGCTGCGCCCGGACGAGAGCGCGCAGCCGCACGTCGCCCATGTCGTCGGAGGCGTTGCGCGCGGTGCCGTACCAGGCGTGGGCCTGGCGGGTGTCGCCGAGCTTCATCAGCGCGTCGGCCGACAGCAGCGCCAGCATGACGGTGGCGTTGAGCAGGCGGCGCTGGGCCATCGCGGGCTGACGGGCCAGCGAGAGCATCCTGACGTCCGACAGCTCCAGCATGAGCCGGTAGAGCATCGGCAGCGGCGCGCTGCTGATGTACTCGCGCCGGTAGCGCAGCACCTGCTCGTCGAGCCGGTCGAGCTGCTCCTCGGAGACGGTGGCGAGGGCGAGCGTACGGTCCAGGTCCTGGCGGGTCCGCTCGACCTCGGCCAGCAGCCGGCCGGTCATCACGGATTCCGAGCCGAGCAGGGCGTGGTGGAACAGCGCCCGCCGCTCGATGTCGTCCTCGGACCGTTCCCGTTCCTCGGTCTGGTACGGCGTGCGGGCCTCGCCACCGGAGACGACCACGACCTTGGTGCCCCCGCCGTCCTCGCAGTAGTCTCCGGCCAGGCCCAGCCTTACGGCGTTCGCGCGGTACAGTCGGGCCAGTAGATCGATGGTCTGCGGGCGCGGCCGTGCCCGGTTGTTCTCCCAGGCGTTGAGCAGGTCGATGCTGGCCCGCGCCTCGCCCAGGTCCTGGCGCTCGCAGAGCTCCTCGAGTTCCTGAACGGACTGCCTGGCCGACCATCCCCTGGCCAGGCGGTGTGCCTTGAGCAGGCTCGCCCCGCAGCAGCCGTGGATGGCCTGCGCGGTCTGCCAGTGGGTCCACTGCCTGGACACCGCCTGCTCCCGCCACCGTCGCGCGCACGCGGGGGAATGCTCACCTCGGGCCACGGCGCCCCTCCCGGTCGCTGTTTACACAACATTAACAAACGTGCACCTCAGCGTAAACGCGGCTGTGCGCGACGTTCCTTTTATTCGCGGTTTCTCCACGGAACATCAGCGACTTTCCGGTCTATTCCACTGTTCCCGAGGGGGATTGCGAAGGGACCGATTGCCTCAAGTGCCGCAAAACCGCACTCTGCAAAGAGGCAAGTCACAAGTGTCCGCCAGGAGTGATCCGGATGATGGCAGAGCACGGCGAAGGCATCGACCACCTGCGCCGGTTGGCCGCCCAGCTGGAGGCACACGCCTTCCAGGTGCGGCTGAGGTCGGCCGCAGGGCTTTATCCACGGCTTCACGTGATCAACCCCATGGCCCCCGCCAGGACCGAGGACGTGCTCGCCGCCCACGAGGAGGACGGCGAGTGGTGGTTCTGGCTGTCCTGGGCGGGGCGCATCGGTCACGCGGAGGACGTCGCGACGGCCGCGGAGCGTGTGGCCAGTGTTCTTCATGTGATACGGAGATAGGTGATTCTTGGGCCTGACATGGGTAACACCCGGTGATCAAGCCCAGAATGGAGCGGCACCGTGAAAAGGATCCTGGTCGTGCAACGTCCGCGTCCGCCCCGTGAGCCGGTGCCGCTCGATCTGCGCAGCCCCTCGGGTCGTACGCTCCCCTTCTGACGACCCCGGCGATCCGCATCGGGTCGCGCCTCCCCTTCGGGAACGGTCGGTGAAGAGACCCTCTCGCCGCCTCCAAGGGGAGGTCAACAGGCACGATCCTCCGTCACGTACGGGGTTGCAAGAGGCTTTCAAGCGTTCTGCAGGCGGTTCGGTAGACCTTGTGACCATGAACAGCGCCCCCTTTGCCTTCAGTGTCAGTGTGGTCGTCCCCGCCATGAACGAGGCCGAGAACCTCCCCCACGTCTTCGCGACCCTGCCGTCCTGGATCGACGAGGTGATCCTGGTCGACGGCAACTCCACCGACGACACGGTGGCCGTGGCCAAGGCCCTCCGTCCGGGACTGCGTGTCGTCAGCCAGACCCGCAGGGGAAAGGGCAACGCTCTCACCGAGGGTTTCGCCGCCGCGACCGGTGACATCATCGTCATGATCGACGCCGACGGGTCCACCGACGGCCGGGAGATCCACGCCTTCGTGACCGCGCTGGTCGAGGGCGCCGACTTCGCCAAGGGCTCCCGTTGCGCCCCCGGCGGAGGCTCGGACGACATCAGCCCGATCCGCTCGCTCGGCAACACGGTGCTGACCAAGATCACCAACCGGCTGTACGGCACCCGCTACACCGACCTGTGCTACGGCTACAACGCCTTCTGGGCCCGCCACCTCGACGCGCTCGACCTCGA
Organism: Streptosporangium sp. NPDC023825; assembly: GCF_040639575.1. Taxonomy (NCBI): domain Bacteria; kingdom Bacillati; phylum Actinomycetota; class Actinomycetes; order Streptosporangiales; family Streptosporangiaceae; genus Streptosporangium; species Streptosporangium sp. NPDC023825. The sequence goes on from NZ_JBFAAE010000008.1 coordinate 114,304, forward strand.
CTGCGACGGCTTCGAGATCGAGACCCTCATGAACATCCGCGCCGCCCAGGCCGGTCTCGTCATCCGCGAGGTCCCCAGCCACGAGCGCAGCCGCATCCACGGCGCCAGCAACCTGCACGCCGTCCGCGACGGCCTGCGGGTGCTCCGCACCATCCTCCGCGAGCGCGAGGGACGCGTCGGCGGCATCCGGCTGCGGCAGGAGCACGCCACCCACGCCACCGCCTGAGCCGGGGGGTTCCCACAAGATCGGGCGGACACCGGCACACGCCGGCCCGCACCCTCGCACCCCGGACGCGCCGGAGCCTCAGGCGACCTCGAGCGCGTCGGCCACGGAGGGAAGCACCTCGAACACCTGGATCAGGCCGGCGAGGTGGAGCCGCCTGGCCAGATTGCCCTGAACGCCGGTGAGGATGACCCGCACCCCTCGGTTCAGGCCCTGGTGGCGCACCTGGAGCAGCTCGCCGATCCCGGAGGAGTCACAGAAGGTCAGGGCGGACAGGTCGAGGATCAGCATCGGCGAGGGCAGGGAGTCCCATGCCCTTCCCATCTCCTCGCGCAGCACGGACGTGTGGTAATGATCAAGCTCTCCACTCGCCCGTACGACGAGCGTCGTACCGTGCAGCCCGGATGTGGCGGTGAAGACCGTCTCCGGCTCATCTCCCATGAACATGACCAACCCTCTGACCGACCCTTTGCCCGAGCAACAATAACTGTCCCATACGGCACGGATCGTCCTGGTGCGGAGAAACCCGGCCGTTCACGTCGTCTCGGGAAACGCCTCCACCGCCTCTTCGACCGTGCGCCGGGTGTCGAACAGCTCCGCCACCCCCAGACGGCTCAGCCGTTGCCTCATCACGGTGGAGGGGCCGACGAGGATGAGCGAGCCCGCGACCCGGCGGACACGGGTGAGGGCGTACATCAGCACGCCGTATCCGGTGGAGTCACAGAAGGTGACCTCGGTGAGGTCGATCACCAGGCGCGGGTGGTCGGTCGCCCCCAACGCGGCGTCGGCCTGCTCCTTCAGCAGCGGGGAGGACCCGTAGTCCAGTGCTCCCACCGCGTGCAGGGCGGTGAAATGGCTGTGCTTGTCGGCTCGGACGCGGAAGCCCGCGTCCTCCTCAGCCTTCGACATCGGCATCCTCTCCCGCCTACGTCCCCGGTGCCCCAGCCAGGCGGTTCTAATCATCGCGGGCACGGCCGGACGACAGAGGCATGCGGAACAATGGTGGCATGGTGAAAGCGCGCCCGGTGGCGGTACTGGTCGGCGGAACGCTCCTGATCGCCGCGTGCGGCGCGGCTCCGGCCGAGCGCACCGCGACACCGGCGCCGGGCGGTACGACCTCGCCGGCCCCCGCCGGCCCCGGCTCCACCTCCCCGAGCCCCGCGCCGCGGGACCCCTCGGCGAGTCCGGCGGCGACCGGTGCGGTCGCCGCGTCCGCCGAGTGGACGGCCGTGGGGGGCGCGAAGCTCTCGGGCGGCACGGCGCTGCTCGACGTGGCGGCGACCGGGCCCCGCGACGTCTGGGCCGTCGGATACCAGGACAGCGCCGAGGACAGGGAGGGCACGCCCGCCGTCCTGCGCTGGAACGGGAGCCGCTGGCGGGAGATGCCCCTGGGCGAGGAGGCCGGCGCCCATCGTCTGGAGGGGGTCGGCGCGGCCGGGCCCGACGACGTGTGGGTGGCGGGCAACGGCCCGAGCGCGTTCGCCGCGCACTGGAACGGGCGGGCGTGGGCCCCGCACCGGCCCTTCGGGGTGGCCGAGGACTACCGGCTGTCGGACGTCACGACGAGCGGCGGCGACGCGTGGTTCACCGCGAACGGCCCCTCCGGCGCGGTCGTCCTGGAGTGGGCGGGCGGCGGGTTCCGCAACGCGCTGAGCACCGGGGGCACCCTCGAGGCGATCACCTCCGGGGCGGGACACGTCTGGGCGGTGGGAACGAGCGAGACCCGGACCCCGCTGGTCTGGCACGGCACGGCCGGATCGTGGGAGAGCCCGCAGACGCCGCCGATCCCCGGCGGCCGGCTCAGCCAGGTCTGGCAGGTCTCACCGTCGGAGGTGTGGGCGGTCGGGCAGGTCTCCGCCCCTGCGTCCCGGCCGGAGGGCGAGACCGGGCCGAGCGCCCGGGCGGAGACGCCGACGGACGCCCGGGAGGGCGGCGAGGGGACGCGGCCGCTCGTCCTGCGCTGGGACGGGACCCGCTGGACGCGGGTCGAGGTGCCGGTCTCCCGGGGGAGCCTGCACGGGGTCACCGCCTCCGGCCCCGGCGACCTGTGGATCAGCGGCGTCGACGCCGATCACGCCGGGCAGGTGCTCGTCCTCCGCTTCGACGGCACCGTCTGGTCACGCGAGTACGGTCCGCTGTTCCGCACCTACACCACCACCCAGCAGTACGACGAGACCGACGACGTCGGCGGCACGGGCCTGACCCGGGTGCCGGGCACCGGCTCGCTGTGGGCGGTGGGCTCGGTCGGCGTGGGCGACGACGAGAAGGCCTTCGTACTCCGCCGCTGACCCCGCCGCCGACCTCGTCCCCAAGGTCTCGCCGAGCTCGCGAGTCCGGCCGCCTCGCGCGGCGCCGAGGTCGCGGACTTGGAACACACGGTGTCCCCGCCGGAAACATGAGCCGCTTACTGTGCGGACATGCCGGACTATTACCCCCAAACACCACGACAGAGCCCTCGACGACACGACCAGGACGCCGGAGGGCAGACCTCCGCCCTGGACGCCACCCGGATCCGCGCGCTCACGCGACCCCTAGAACCCCTGATCCCACCCCAGACCTGCGCACGCTTGGTAAAAAATCCGTGAAAAAGTCGGTCAGGTGACGTAGTCTCTCTCAAACTCCAACAAAGAGGGAGTATCACATGAAAAAGGTTCTTATCCTCCAAAAGCCCCGGCCGCCCCGGAAACCCGTCGCCCTGGACCTCCGTACCCCCTCAGGACGAGCGCTGCCCTTCTGAGAGGAACAGCCGGTTGACGAACCAGAGGGCCACTCCGATCACGAGCAGCACTCCCGCGCGGACGTAGACGTCCACGTCCCTGCCGGTGATCGGAAGCACCAGGACGAAACAGACCACCGCCCCCAGGACGGGCATCCAGCTCGGTGCCCGGAAGTGATCGTGGTCCACCCGGTCCTTGCGGAGAACCAGCACGGCCACGTTGACCAGCGTGAAGACGCACAGCAACAACAGCACCGTGGTGTCGGCCAGGCCGCCCACGTCGCCGGTGGCGACCAGCACCGCCGCGACACCCACGGTAAAGACGATGGCCACCCACGGGGTGGACCTCGTCGGATGGACCGCCGCGAAGACCCGCGGCACGATCCCCTCACGCGCCATGCCGTAGACCAGGCGCGAGGCCATGAGCATGTTGATCAGCGCGGTGTTGCCCACCGCGAGCAGCGCGATCAGGGCGAACAACTTGGGCGGGAACGCCAGCCCGGCGACCTTGACGACCTCGAGCAGCGGGCCCGACGAGTCCGTCAGCGTCTTGGTGTCGACCAGCATGGTCGCCGTGAACGCGACTCCCATGTAGATGATCGCCGCGATGGTCAGGCCACCGAAGAGCGCGCGGGGGAAGTCCCGCTGCGGCTCCTTGGCCTCCTCGGCGAGGTTGACCGAGTCCTCGAAGCCGAGCAGGGCGTAGAACGCGAGGGCCGTACCTCCCAGGACGCCGAGGAAGGCACCGTTGGCCGGGTGGAACTCCAGGGCCCGCGCCGGGTCGCCGTCACCGGACAGCAGGGCGAAGATCCCGATCGCGATGATGACCACCAGGCCGAACGCCTCGATGATCGTCAGCACCACGTTGACCTTGATGGACTCGGAGATCCCGGCGAAGTTCACCAGCGCGATCAGGCCGAGGAAGATGAAGGCGCCGACGACGACCGGCAGCGTGACGAACTCCCCCAGGTAGTCGCCGCCGAAGGCCCGCGCGGCCGCACTCGCCGAGGTGATCCCGCTCATCAGCACCGCGAATGCCACGATAAAAGTGACAAAGGGAATGTTGAACGCTTTGTTCGCATAAAGCGCGGCACCGGCTGCTTGAGGATATTTGCCGACAAGTTCGGCATAGGCGGTCGCCGTCAGCGCGGCCAGCACGAAAGCCACGAGGAAGGGCGCCCACAGCGCCCCGCCGACGTGTCCGGCGACCTTTCCGACCAGCGCGTATATCCCCGCGCCGAGGATGTCGCCCACCACGAACACGAGCAGGACCTTGCGCCCGATGACCCGCTTGAGCGAGTGCTGACCGGAACCGGGATCGACGATCGCCTCAGCCATGCCTCGCCCTTACCCGCCGCTAGGGAAAAATCACGTCAGGTCACACGAGTCACTGCTGTAAGCGTCATGAAAGTGATCCGCAAGGAACCCTGCCTACAGTTCCAACTGTCACGAAATGCAATGAAAGGCAGAAATGTTCCGCGCTCTCTCCTCCCGCCGCCTCGCCGTCGCCGCCGCGGGAATCGCTCTCATATCGATGACCGCCGCCTGTGGCGCGTCGTCCGCCAACAGCGCGGTCTGCACCGAGGCCGCGTGGTCGAAGCCCCTGGGGGACTTCACCACCGCCGTCACGGCGAGCGCCGGCGACCTCACCAAGTACAACGACGCCACCGCCAAGCTCACCGCCGACCTCAAGACGCTGGCGGGCACGGCCGACGGCGAGGTGGCCTCCGCCCTCAACGACCTCGCCGCGTCGTTCGAGTCGTTCAAGATCGACCCGAACGACCCTGCCGCGGCCACCACGGCCCTGGGCTCGATGACGACGAAGGCCCAGGAGGCGACCACCAAGCTCGCCGAGGCCTGCTCCTAGGGACTCGCTCCCGGACGAACCCGTCAACCGGGCTCGTGCCCCCTGGCGACAGGGGGCACTCCGGGTACGGCCGCCGCCCCGCCTGCGGGGGGCAGTGCGGTGCGGCGGCCGTACCCACCATCTCCACCGGATTCCACCGGGTTCCGTCAGGCTCCATCGAGGCCCCTGCCGCCGCGCGGCAGGGGCCTCGTACGTTTCCCCGCCCCGGCCTTGCTCACCCGGCCCCGCTCACCCCGCCCCGGGCCACGCGGCCGCCGGACCTCGCCCGCGCGAGGCGGGGCACGTCAGGTCCTGGAGGCGCGAGCCTGCTCGTAGCAGCGCTCGAAGCCTTCGAGCACCGCGGGCCAGGAGCTGCGGACGGGTTCGGTCTCCCGGTTGTTCGCCGCGATCGACTCGCGCAGCTCGCGGTCGCGGACCAGCCTGGCCACCGACGCGACCAGGTCGTCGAAACTCCTCCCGAGCAGCCCCTCCTTGCCGGGCCGTACGAAGTCGGCCACCCCGCTCTGCGCGCGCGCCACCACCGGCACCCCCGCGGCCCTGGCCTCCAGCGCCGCCAGCCCGAAGGACTCGCGCGGCGCGGGGGCGACGAACACGTCCGTCGAGGCGAGCAACTCCCGGATCTGGTCGCGGCTGTAGCGGCCGGGCAGCGAGACCCAGCCGGTCATGCCGTTGGCCCTCAGGTAGCGCTCCATCTGCGACCGGGCCGGGCCGTCCCCGACGACGGTCGCCCGCATCGGCGTCTCCCCCGGCACCCGGGCACGGGTCTCCCTCAGGAGCTTCAGCAACCGGACCGGCTGCTTGCGGGGCGCGAGCCGCCCCACCGCGACGACGTGCACCGGCTCGGGCCGTACCGGATCCCCGCCCGGCGCGGACCGTGCCGGATGATCCCCGCCCGGCTCGGGCCGTACCGGATCTGCGGGGAGGGACATGGAGCGCCAGCCGGAGACGTCCAGGCCGTTGGAGACCACGTGCACCGGCACGCCGGGCCCGGCCACAGCGCGGATCGGCAGCGCGGCGGCCTCGCTCACCGCGGTGCCCACCAGCCCCCAGCGGTGCCACCCGAACAGCAGCCGCAGTCCCCGGTAGACCGCCCGCGTGACCGGGTCCCACATGCTGTGCACGGTGACGACCACGGGCAGGCCCGCGCGGGTCGCCGCCCGCACGCCCATCCAGGCGAACGGCGAGACCGCGCCCGTGTGCACGTGCACCACGTCGGGTCGCCGCGCTCTCACCAGACGGAGCAGGTGTCCCGTCCCGAACGGATGGACCGGCAGGTCGAAGGGTAGTCTCGCGACGATCCTGTGCACCCCGGGAAGGCTCTCCCCCGGGGTGGCGGTCGCCACCTCGACCTGGTGACCCGCCTCCCGCTGCGTCCGGATCAGATCGGCGACCTGCACCTCGATCCCGCCGAGACGCGGCAGATAACAGTCACTGATGTGGAGGATCCTCACCGTGCCAGCGTAGACCCGCGTGAGATCATGCCTGCGTGCCCCGCGAGGGCGCGCCCGAGTCGCGCGAACGGAGTGAGCCTGATCAGCAGCGTCAAGACAGCAGTGTTCTTTCATGCCCATCCCGACGACGAGGCCCTGCTCACCGCGGGCACCATGGCGATGCTCGCCGCCGAGGGCCACCGGGTCGTGCTCGTCGTGGCGACCTCGGGAGAGCGGGGCCAGGCCGATCTCGAACCCGGTGAGGCGCTGGGCGCCGCCCGCATGGCCGAGCTGTACAAATCGGCGGCGGCACTCGGCTGCGCCCGCGTGGTGAACCTCGGCTACGGCGACTCCGGGCTCGCGCCCGGCGGCGGGGTGGCCGACGACCGGCCCGACGACGCCTTCATCGACGCCGACGCCGAGGAGGCCGCCCGGCGGCTGGCCGCCATCCTCACCGAGGAGAAGGCCGACCTGCTGACGACCTACGACCCTGCGGGCGGCTACGGCCACCCCGACCACGTCCAGGTGCACCGGGTGGGCGGCCGGGCGGCCGAGATCGCGAGGACCCCGATCGTGCTGGAGGCGACCGTCAACCGCGACCCCCTGCTGCGGGGGCTGCGGCTCGCCAGGAGGTTCTACCCGCAGCTCGACATCCGGGCCTTCGAGCGGGCGTACTCCCCGGGCGAGGTGATCACCCATCGGGTCGCGGTGCGGCGCTTCGCCCGCCAGAAGCGGGCGAGCATGGCCGCCCACGCCTCCCAGGCCACCGGCGCCGACACCCGCACGCTCGGGGTGATGCTCAAGATCCCCCAGCCCCTGTACCGCCTCGTCTTCGGCACCGAGTGGTACGTCCGCCGGGACGCCCCCCTGGGCTCCCGGCTGAGGCACCCCTTCGAAGTTCCTCCGAAAGGATGAGAACGGGACCGGCAGACTTGACCGGGGGTGCCGGATGAAGAGCGGGCGTGGCGCATGAAGAGCAGGTTGTTCCAGGTCGGGCTGTCGGTGGTGTCTCTGGCACTGGCCGCCACGCTCGTGTTCTTCATGCCCCAGGTCGTGGCGGCGCTGACGGGCAAGCACGTCTCCTGGGCGCAGATCGGCGCGCAGTTCGCCGCGCTGAGTGCCGGGGAGGTCGCGCTGATGGCCGCCGTCTGGCTGCTCAGCCTCCTCGCGTACACGTTCGTGCTGACCGCCTCCCTTCCCGGGCTGACCCACCTGCAGGCCCTGACGCTGAACGCGAGCGGCAGCGCGGTGAGCAACCTGCTCCCCTTCGGCGGGGCGGCCGGGGTGGCGATGACGTTCGCGATGACCAGGAGCTGGGGTTTCCAGACGCGGGCGGTGGTGGTCTCCACGCTGACCACCGGCATCTGGAACACCCTGTTCCGCTTCCTGCTGCCCGCGGCGGGCATCGTGGCCCTGCTGTTCAGCGGGCAGCCGCTCAGCCCCTCGGTGACCAGGGCGGGCTGGGCCGGTGTGCTGTCCATCCTGGCGCTGGTCGCCGTGGTGACCGTCGCCCTCTACTGGGACCGCGCCGCGAACGTGCTGGGCCGCGGCCTCGACGCCCTGACCCGGCTGCTCCCCCGCCGGATCCGTCCCGGCGAGCGTGCCGCCTCCGAGGCGCTGGTCAAGCTGCGGGCCGACACCTCCGAGATCGTGCGGAGCCGCTGGGCCGGGCTGACGCTGGGCATGGTCTTCTTCCTCGGCTTCCAGTGGCTGATCCTCGTCGTCTGCCTGCACGCGACCGGCGCCTACCCCGGCCTGGCGCAGTCGATCGCCGCCTTCGCCCTGTCCAGGGTCCTGACCACGGCTTTGGTGACTCCCAGCGGTACCGGAATAATGGAGGCCGGAACCATCGGCGCGCTGGTCTTCTTCGGCGCTCCGCTGGACTCCGCCACCGCCGCCGCCCTGCTTTTCGGGTTCTGGACCTACACTGTCGAAATCCCCTTCGGCGGGCTGGCACTGGGGGCGTGGACGTTCCTGCGCAGGCGTGAGAACGCCGCTCCGGCCCCTGAAAAGGAGTCGATCAGCCGCTAGATTGGGAAATACCTTGTATGCGATCGGAAGGCCCACATAGCGTGGCGGCTGACATGGTGGCTTTCCGAGTTCTCGGCCCGGTCGAGGCGCATTCCGGTGAAGACGAGCTCGACCTGGGCGGGCTTCGTCAACGTGCGGTCCTGGCACGCCTGCTCGTCGCGCGCGGGCAGGTCGTTCCCGTCGACTCCCTGCTGTACGACCTGTGGGACGACGACGCGGCCAAGGGCGCCCAGTCGGGTCTTCAGGTCTACATCTCCCGGCTGCGCAGGGTGCTGGAGCCGGGCCGTCCGCGCGGGGGCCCCAACCGGCTGCTGGTGACCGTGGCCTCGGGCTACGCGCTGCGCGCCGCCCCCGACCAGGTCGACGCGCTCCGCTTCGAGACGTTGGTCCGCACCGCCGGAGAGCACCTGGAGGGCGACGACCCCGCCTCCGCGCGGGCCCGCCTGGAGAAGGCCCTGGGCCTGTGGCGCGGCACCCCGTACTCCGACTTCGCCGACCAGCCGTGGGCCGAGGCCGAGGTCAACCGGCTCACCGAGCTGCGCCTGGTGGCCCGCGAGCGGCACGCCGACAGCGGCCTGCGGATGGGCCTGCCCGCCGAGTCGGTGCCCGACCTGGAGGCGCTGACCACCGAGCACCCGCTCCGTGAGGAGGGCTGGCGGCTGCTCGCCCTGGGTCTGTACCGCTGCGGGCGGCAGGGCGACGCGCTGGCGGCGCTGCGGCGGGCGCGCACGATCCTCTCCGACGAGCTGGGCATCGACCCGGGCCCGGCGCTGCGCAAGCTGGAGTCCGACATCCTGTCCCAGGACCCCGGCCTGCAGCTCGCCGTCCCGCCGCCGTCCAGGCAGCGCCAGCAGGTGGCCGCGGAGACCTGGCCGCCCAGGCCCACGGTGGCCCAGGTGGAGCTTCCCCCGCTGGAGCCGGAGCCGTTCGTCGGCCGCGACGCCGAGCTGGGCAGGCTGACCACCGCCGCGGCCAGGACCGGCCGGTTCACCGTCGCGATCATCAGCGGCGACGCGGGCGCGGGCAAGACCACCCTGGTCCGCCAGCTCATCAGGCGGCTGTCCGACGACGGGTGGGGCATCTCCTCGGGCGCCTGTCCCGACAGCAGCGCCACACCTCCCGGCTGGGCGTGGGTGGAGATCCTGCGCACCCTGGTGAACGCGGCCGGGCCCGGCGAGTACGCCTCGCTGCTGGCACCGCTCCTCGACGACGCGGCCCCCGAACCCGACGACGACCAGGCCTCCGGCGGGTTCCGGCTGCACCGGGCGGTGGGCGGCTACCTCGCCGCCGTCGCCAAGGAGACGCCGATCCTGCTCACCCTGGAGGACCTGCACTGGGCCGACGACCAGACGCTGGCGCTGCTGCGCGCGCTGCCGAGCCTGCTCGCCACCAGCCGGGTGCTGCTGGTGGTGACCTGCCGCGACAGCGAGCTGAGCGACCAGCAGGCCGACGTGCTGGCCGCGCTGGCCAGGCTCGGTCCCGTCCGGGTCGGCCTCACCGGACTCGACACCAAGGCAGTGGCCGAGCTGGTCAGGGCGACCTGCGTGCGCGAGGTCGACGAGGACGCGGTCAACAGCATCGTCGAGCGCACCGGCGGCAATCCCTTCTTCGTCCGCGAGACGGTGCGCCTGCTCGACGCCGAGGCGGTGAGCGACCGCGCGACGGCCGCCGAGGTGATCTCCGGCGTGCCCTCCGGCGTCCGCGACGTGCTGCGCAGGCGGATCTCCCGGCTGCCCTCGACCGCCCAGCAGATCCTGCTGCAGGCCGCGGTGATCGGCCGGGACGTCGACGTGGACGTGCTGGTCGACGTCTCGGGCGACGAGGAGGCCGTGGTCGACGCGGTGGAGGCGGCGCTGCTCGCCGGCCTGGTCACCGAGCCGGGCCCCGGCATGCTCCGCTTCGACCACGACCTGGTCCGCGACACCCTGTACTCCGACGCCTCCCGGCTGCGCCGCTCCCGGCTGCACGCCGCGGTGGCCTCGGTGATCGAGCGCAGGAACCCCGGCGACGTGGCCGCGCTGGCCCACCACTACGACTCGGCGGGCACCAGCGAGACCGCCGGCAAGACGGTGCACTACGCCGGGCTCGCCGCCGAGCAGGCCGAGCGGCGCTTCGCCCACCGCGAGGCGGCCACCCTGTGGGAGCAGGCCATCGCCGCCTTCGACAGGTCGGGCATCACCCACACGCCCGACAGCACCAGGGACCGGCTGCTGCTGACCCTGCGGCTGATCAAGGCGCTGGCGCTCTGCGGCGACATGGCCGCGGCCCGCAGGCGGCGGCGCGAGGCGATGGACGCGGCGCTGCCGCTGGGCAACCTGGAGCTCACCGCCCGGGTGGCCGCCTCGCTGGCGGTGCCGCACAAGGGCATGGCCCGCGACTTCACCCGCACCGCCTGGGAGATCGTCGACGTCGCCGAGCAGGCGCTGGTCGAGCTGCCCGCCGGTGAGCAGTCGCTGCGGGCGAGCCTGCTGGCCACGCTCGCGCTGGAGCTGGAGGGGTCGGCCACCCCCCGGGGCGAGCAGGCCTCGCTGGAGGCCGAGGAGCTGGCCCGCCGCTCCGGTGACCCCGCCCTGCTGGCGACCGCGCTGAGCGGGCGGCTGCGCCAGTCGTACGGGATCACCCCGGTGGGCGAGCGCGAGGTCATCGGCAGGGAGCTGCTGGAGGTCGGCAAGGCGACCGGGCAGATCTCGGTGCAGGCGCTGGCCCACCTGGTGCTGATGGAGTGCGCGGCCGCCTCGGGCGCGTTCGCCGAGGCCGACGCGCACGTGGCCGCCGCCGAGCGGCTGGCCAGGCAGTACGGCCTGTCCGCGCCGGCCTCGGTGGTCGCCTGGTACGCCGGGCAGCGCCTGATGATCGCCGGTGACTTCGCCGGGGCGGAGCGCGCCTACCGCGAGGCCGCCCGGCTGACCGCCAAGGCCGGGATGCTGGAGGGCCGCCAGGACCTGCCGCTGATCACCACGTTCTGCCTGCACCTGGTGAACGGGCGGGCCGCCGAGATGGTCGAGCCGCTGGCCGAGGCGCACCAGCGCGGGGCCAAGTGGACCCTCGACGCCTACGCGGTGGCCCTCGCGTCGGCGGGCCACCACCGCGACGCCAGGGCCGTCATCGCGGTGAAGACGCCCGTGCGCCCCGACTTCCTCTACGAGCTGGCGATGATCTGGCGGGCCCTGGCGGGCATGCTGCTGGACGACCGGGAGCGGATGATCGAGGCGTACGACACGCTGAAGCCGTTCGCCGACCGGATCGCGGGCGCCGGCACCGGGGTGGTGGCGCTCTGGCCGGTCGCCCTGACCCTGGGCGACCTGGCACTGCGGCTGGGCTTCGCCGACGCGGTGAAGCCGCACTACGAGAACGCCCTCGCGGTGGCCGAGCGGGTCGGCGTGGACCGGTGGGTGGAGGCGGCACAGCGCTCCCTCGGCGGCTGACGCCTCCCGGGACGGCGCTCCCCGGGTCGGCCTCTCCCGGGGTCGGCTCCTCCCTGGGCCGGTGCTTCCCGGGTCGGCATCTCCCCGGGTGGGTGTTCCCCAGGGCCGGCGTTCCCCAGGGCCGGCGTTTCCCAGGGGCGGACGCCCGGGAAGGGGCGTGGAGCGGGCGGATCAGCAGCTGACGAGGAACCTCTCGCTGCGCAGCGGGGCGTCGCCGGAGACCGACAGCACGACGCGGTACCAGCCGGGGTTGTTGACGATCCTGGGCTGCCACTCGACGGTCTGGCTCTCGCCGCCGAAGCCGGACCCGGTGCCCAGGTAGGTCTGCCAGCGGCGTGTGCCCGGGCTCCAGCGCTCCAGGCGCCAGCCGTAGGAGACGGCGGCCCGGGGCTCGTCGTTGTGGACGACGCTCCGAACCTGGTACGGCCTGTCGCAGGGACCGAGCGCGTCGAGCGCGCTGACGGTGACCGTGCCGGGGGCCGTGACCGCGCCCGCGGCGGGAACCTCGCTCGTGGCGGAGACCCGCTCCGTGGCGGCCGGGACCTGCTCCGTGACCGGCATCGACCGCGATGACAGCTCCACCGTCCGCACCGGCGCCTGCGCCGCCGCGCCGGCCGGGATACGGGCCTGGGTGCCGTGGGTGGCCTCCACCCCCAGGTAGGCTCCGGCAAAGGCGAGGGTGGCGACGAGCAGCTTGACGGCACTCGCGGTTCCACTCGCCACCATCGGCGCCACACTGCTACGCGGACTCATGACAGACACCTTTCTTCGTTACATCCCAGGTGTACGCCACCGCTCTTGCTCCGGAGTTGACGTCCGCTTGCAGCCGGGTCGCCGGGAAGGGCGCCGGTCCGCCGGTTCGGGTAAGCCCGCCCTAATATCGAGGTAGGCAGGTGGAACGACCGTGGTGGTGATGTTCAGAGTGCGACCTGTTGTGGCGGGCATCCCCGACCCGGCCTCCGCGTCCTTCCTGGGCATGCCCCTGTGGCTCTGGGTGATCGTCGGCGGCGTGGCCCTGTTCGGCGCGTTCCAGGCCTACTACTGGATCGGCCACGTCCTGGGCTCCAGGCTCTACACCTCGCGCCTGGGCGCCAAGATCGGCCAGGAGAACATCACCCGGGTCGAGAACGTCGTCAGGAAGTGGGGCGCGCTCGCCGTCTACGCCTGCTTCTGGGTGCCCGGCCTGCGCCACACGCTGCCCTGGGTGGCCGGGGTGCTGCGGATCTCCTACCCCTGGTACGTCGTGGCCAGCGCGCTCGGTTGCCTGACCTGGGTGCCGGTGACCTCCTTCGGCCTGTACTCGGTGATCTGGGGCTGGCTGGGGCTGGCCGCGCGATCGCCGCTCCTGGCGGGCCTGGCCGCGCTGGTGGCGGTCGCGGTGCTCGTCGGGTTCGTCCGCTGGCGCCGCCACCGGGCCGCCCGCCGCGAGGCGGAGAAACTGGCCACCGCGGCCTGAACCGCGGGTCGTGACGGCCGCGCGAACCCGGATGCCGGGTGAGACACCGGCCGGGCAGGGAGCGTACGGCGGCCCGTGGGCCGCGCGAACCCGGATGTGCCGGGTGAGACCGTTCCCGTGATCGTCCCTTCACGTCCGCACACGGCACCGATGTCAACTTTTCCATAGCCAAACCGCCAACTTCCGCATATCGACAGTGGCCTCTGTCAGCATGGCTCGCATGCATCACGGGGGAACACGCCTCATAGCCCGCGCCGCGCTGGTCACCGCGGTCACCCTGGCCACCGCGTCGCCGGTGCCCGCCCTGGCCTCGGGAGCCTCGGCACTCGCACCGACCGGCGGACCTCCGGCACGCGTCCCGGGCACCGGGGCCGTGGTGTCCGCCCTGGTCACCGCGCCGTCCGCGCCCCGCGCGTCCGGCTCGCTCACCCTCGTCCCCGCCCCCGCGGCGGAGCGGCGCGCCGTGCCCTCGGTGCCGGGACGGGCCGCGTACCTGTACGACGCGAGCACGGGAACGGTCCACCTGAGCAGGCAGGCGGGGAAGCGGATGCCGGTGGCCAGCCTGACCAAGGTCATGACGGCGTACGTCGTCCTCAGGGAAGCGAAACTGAGCGACACCGTCACGATCCAGGCGGCGGACGTGCGGCACGCGGCGGCGAACGGCGCGACCCACGCCTCCCTGCGCGCCGGGGAGCGGCTCACCGTCAGGGACCTGCTCTACGCGGTCATGCTCCCCTCGGGGGCGGACGCCTCCCACGCCCTGGCCCGCGTCTACGGTCCCGGCGACACGAAGTTCGTGGCGAAGATGAACGCCACGGCCCGCTCGATGGGGCTGGTCGACACCCGTTACGCCAACGCCGACGGCCTGCCGAAGCCGGCTCCCGGCCACTCCACCGCGCTGGACCAGGCGAAACTGGCCGACCTCGCGCTGCGTGACCCGCTGCTGCGGATCATCGCGTCCACCAGGCGCCATGTCGTGGCGAAATCCAAGGTGCACCGGGCGCACTCCTGGACCAACTCCAACAAGCTGCTCGGCAAGACGCCCGGGGTCATGGGCCTGAAGACCGGTTACACCAGCGCCGCCGGATTCTGCCTGGCCTTCGCCGCCGACCGCGACGGCCATCGGCTCGTGGGCGTCATCCTCGGCGAGTCCAACGCCGACCGGCGCTTCCAGAGCGCGACGCGGCTCCTCGACTGGGCGAGTGAGCAGGCTCCGCCCGAGGTGTGAGGACGGCGGGGGCGTGCTCCCCGCCGTTCGGCCCCCTCCCGGCACGGGGCGCGAACCCGCGCCGGCCGGGCACCTCCGCCGAGGGCCCTGCGAAGGTGACCGGCGTCCGCATCCGCGATCCCGGCGGGAACCCCGATCGAGCTCGGAGACCACCCCGGCCGATGCCCTGCCGCGGACGAGGCGGCGGTCACCGTCGACCTCGGTACGGACGGGGTTCGCGACCGCCGTGGCGCGACTCCGGAAGACGGACCGTGCGCGAACCGGCCGGGGGACCTACGGTTGGCCGCATGACTGAGCGGTTCGCGATCCTGAGCGGTTCGACCTTCGAGGAGCGGATCGGATACGCGCGGGCGGTGGTCGACGGCGACCGGGTCCACGTGTCCGGGACGACCGGCTACGACTACGCGACCATGACGATCTCCGACGACGTGGTCGAGCAGGCCGAGCAGTGCCTGCGCAACATCGAGGCGGCGCTGACCGAGGCGGGCTGCTCGTTCGCCGATGTCGTCCGGGTGCGCTACATGCTGCCCGACCGCGAGGACTTCGCGCCCTGCTGGCCGACCCTGCGCCACCACTTCGGCGAGATCCGCCCGGCCGCGACGATGCTCGTCTGCGGCCTCGCCGACCCCCGCATGAAGATCGAGATCGAGGTGGACGCGCGCCGCCCCGCGGCGCGGGAACCCGTCAGCCCGCGCGCATGAGGCCGTGGCAGGCGATGGCGGCGGCGGCCACCACGTTGAGGGAGTCGACGCCCAGGTCCATCGCGGCCGGACTCATCGGGATGCACACCGCCTCGTCGGCCTCGCGCAGCCAGCGGGAGGAGAGCCCGTCCCCCTCCGAACCGAGGAGCAGGGCCACCCGCTCGGCCATGGTGACCTTGTCCATGGGGGTGGCGGACTGGTCCGGGGTGAGGGCCAGCGTCTGGAAACCCGCCCCGCGCAGCTCGGCCAGGCCCGCGTACCAGTCGGTCATCCGGGCGTACGGGATCGCGAAGACCGCGCCCATCGAGACCTTCACCGAGCGCCGGTAGAGAGGGTCGGCGCAGCGCGGTGAGAGGATCACCGCCTCCACGCCCAGGGCGGCGGCGCAGCGGAAGATGGCGCCGACGTTGCCGTGGTCGACGAGGTCTTCGAGGATCAGGACGCGCCGGGGCGCCGCGTGACCGGCGGGAACGCCTCGCGTGGCGGCAGGGCCCGGCCCGGGTTCGCCGCCTGACCGCGTCGCGTGCTCGGCGGGAGCCCTTCGCTCCCCGCGCCCGGACAGGAGATCCTCCACCCCGGGAAGGGGGAGGCGTTCCATGGCGGCGAGGGCGCCCCGGTGGACCTGGAAGCCGGTGACCTCCTCCATGACGGCGTCGTCCACGACGTGGACCCGGTCGCCGAGCGGGCCGAGGAGGTCGGCGAGGGGTTCCGCCCAGCGGGAGGTGAGGAGGACGGAGCGCACGGGGTAACCCGCCGCGACGGCGCGGCGGATGACCTTCTCCCCCTCGGCGATGAAGAGACCGTGCTCGGCCTCCATGCTCTTGCGCAGCTCGACGTCGCGCAGGTTGGCGTAGTCGGCCAGGTGGGGGTCGATGGCTTCAGGCACCCTCGAATACTGCCATGACCCGCCTGAGCTGCCATATCAGCGCGTAGACGAGCAGCATCGCGGAGCAGCCGACGACCACCCCCGCGCCCAGCCTCGTCACGAGCTCGGCGTTGCCGCCCGAGGGGAAGGCCACCGCCCAGGCGACCGCGCCCAGCGGGATCGACACGGCGGTGGCCAGGAGCACGGCGGCGCGCTCACCGGCGGGCAGGAGCAGCCGCTCGGGCACCGGCCGCGGCTCCATCCCGGCCAGCCCGCGCCAGGCCCACCAGAGGACGACCGCCAGGCCGACCACGGTGGAGGTGTACTGCAGCAGGCGGAACAGGGAGATCACTCCCGCCACCCGGACGTCCAGCCAGCTCCAGCCCCACAGGGCCGAGCTGTACGAGTGGGTGAAGGAGTCCCAGAGCTTGTGGGTGAGAGCGCCCACGACGCCTCCGGCGATCACGGCGGGCAGCCGCCGCAGCCCGTACATGCCGGGGGTCAGCGAGGCGGCGCGCCCGGCGAGGGTCGGGGGCAGGAGCGCGGTCAGCGGGTCGCGGAGCACCAGGTGGAAGACGGCGAGCAGCACGACGACGGCGAACGGGTCGATCGTGAACACGCCCTTGAAAGAGTGCCAGATCATGTAGTCGGGCAGGAACGGGAAGAAGATCGGCAGGTCGGGCACCATGGCCCCCAGCGCGAGGGCCCAGGGGTCGAGGAACCGGCGTATCCGCTCCGAGGAGATCAACGGCAGCACGGCTGCGACGTGACTGGGCGTGAACGGCACGGATTTCCCTCCGACGATCCGATGGACAGGTCAATCTTGCGACACGGCCCGCCCCGTGGGAGCACGCCGCCGTCACCGCTTGGAGCTTCGCCGCTTTCCGCCTTCTGACACTCCGCGACGTATAGATTACCGAGCGCCGTCAACGGGGACCCGGAGGCCGTCGTGACCGACCAGATCGTGCTGGCGCCGCCGAGCGCCGAGTGGCTGCGTGACGCCCGCAGGGCTCGCGCGCTCTCCCTGGCCACCCTGGTCTGGCTGGGCGTCGAGAGCGTGCTCGGCATCGCCGCCGGCCTGGGGGCGCACTCGGTCGCCCTCATCGGCTGGGGCGTGTCGGCCCTGGTGGAGGCGGCGGCCAGCCTGATCGTGGTCTGGCGGTTCACCGGGGCGAGGACCGGGTCCGCGCACGCCGAGGCACGGGCCCGCAGGGCGGTGGCGATCAGTTTCTGGATCCTCGCCCCCTACCTGGTGCTGCACGTGGCGCACGACCTGGACGCGGGCCACCGGGCCGTGCCGAGCGTGCTCGGGATCGTGGTGACGGCGGCCAGCGTGGTCGGCATGCCGTTCCTGGGGATGGCCAAGCGGCGACTGGGCGTGCGGCTGCACTCGGCGGCGACCGCGGGCGAGGGGACACAGAACCTCCTGTGCGCCCTGCTCGCGGCGGGGGTGCTGGCGGGGCTCGCGCTGAATACCGCCGGGTGGTGGTGGATCGATCCCGCCATGGCGGTTCTGCTGGCGGCGGTGGCGGCGCGCGAGGGGCTCAGGGCGTGGCGCGGGCACTCCTGCTGCCACTGATCGCCCTTCCCCGGCCGTCGATCGCCGCGTCCGCCGCCGATCGCCTTTCACCGTCGCGGGCCGTCGATCGCCGCGTCCGCCGCCGCCGATCGCCTTTCACCGTCGCGGGCCGTCCGGTTCCGCCGGCCGCCGGCCGCCCGTTTCCCCGTTGCCGATCTTCCGTCGTTTCTGCCGCCCGACCAGGTGATCTCTGTCACCGCCGGTCGCCGGCGGACCTTGCGGACGCAGGGCTCGGTGATCGACACATACGGTAACAGCAACACCGAAATGCGTTTTTTGCCCCAGTAACCATTCCAAGTACAGTTCCGTGAATATTGCGGACGACCTCCCGATAGGGTGACCCGCTAGCTCCATGACATCGACACCAAAGAGGACATCGTGGGCGGACGTCACCGGACGGATGAACTCGAGGACGGCTACACCCCGTACAAGGAACCGCAGCCCAGACGCAGGCGCGGGGGCCGCGGCAAGGTGCTGGTCCCGCTGGCCGGGTCCGTCGCCCTCGCGGTGCTGCTCGGCGTCGCCGCGTTCGTGGTCATCAACCGCGACCGCGGCGCCGGGGCGTGCGGGGGCGAGGCGCTCCCGCTGCGGATCACCGCCTCCCCGGACATCCAGCCCGCCCTGTCCCAGATCGCCGTGCGCTTCAACAAGGCGGCCCACGACGTCGAGGGCAGGTGCGCCACGGTCACGGTGACCAAGGGCGCCTCGGCGACCGTGGCCTCCTCCTTCAGCGGCGGGAAGGCCGCCGCGATGGACATGTGGATCCCGGACTCGAAACTGTGGGTGACGAACCTGCGGGCGAGGAACCAGGAGGTGCCCGAGGCGGGCGCTTCCATCGCCCGCTCCCCCATCGTCATGGTGGCCTCCGGCTCGGTGGTGCCGAACCTGAAGAAGAGCTTCGGCGAGGCCAGCTGGGGCGGCATGATCAACGCCGCCAACGTGGCCAACGTGGACGGTCCCGGCCGCAAGGTGCGCGTCCTCGTGCTGGATCCCTCGCTCAACGCCGCCGGGCTCGGCGCGCTCCTGGCCGCCGCCGGGGTGGCCACGGCCTCGGGCGCGGGCGAGGAGCAGCTGGTCGGCGCGCTCAAGAGCCTGTCGGGGTCGACGTCGACGGTCCGCGATCAGGACGCGCTGCTGGCCAGCCTCGGTGTCAAGGGCAGCAAGGTCCCGCTGGGCATCTCCTCGGAGCAGGGGATCTGGGCGTTCAACAAGGCCAAGAAGCCCGAGGTCCCGGCCGTGCCGCTCTATCCGGCCGAGGGAACCATCAACCTCGACTACCCGGTGGTGGTCACCGCCGAGGACGCCGCCGTACGCAAGGCCGCCGAGGCGTTCCGCAAGGAGCTGGGCAGCGAGGCGTCCAGGAAGACGCTGCAGGAGCAGGGGTTCCGCACCCCGGACGGCAAGGGCGGCAAGGCGATCTCCGGCTCCGACGGCTTCCAGGCCAAGGCCCCCCAGGCGATCGAGCCGCCCGACGGCAACACCGTCGCGAGGATGTCCCAGACCTGGTCCCGGATCAAGCTGGGCACCAGGCTCGTCACCCTGCTCGACGTCTCGGGCACCATGGCCCTCCCGGTGCCCGGTACCGGGCTGACCCGGATGCAGGCGATCAGCAGGATCGCCGTCGAGGGCATGAAGCTCTTCCCGGCCAAGAGCGAGATGGGGCTGTGGGAGTTCTCCACCCATCTGAACGGCCGGGGGGTCGACTACCGCGAGACGGTCCCGGTCGGCCCGCTCACCGAGGACATGAACGGCGTCCTGCGCAGGGACGTGATCAACCAGAGGCTGATCACGACCCGGGCGAAGGCGACCGGCGACACCGGGCTCAACGACACCCTCGCCGCCGCCTACGCGCAGATGACCAAGGAGTACCAGAGCGACAAGATCAACACGGTGCTGATCCTCACCGACGGCGCCGGCAACGACGACCCGGACGGCGGGATCAGTAACCAGCAGATCCTGAAGCGGCTCAAGGAGCAGTTCGACCCGGAGAAGCCGGTCAGCGTCCTGATCATCGCCTTCGGCCCCGACGCCCCCAAGGGCAAGCGCCAGATGGACGCTTTGGCCAAGGCGACCGCCGGTGACGCGTTCATCGCCAAGAACGTCCTTGAGGTCAGGAAGTTCTTCCTGGAGGGCATGAAGCGCCGGCTCTGCGCCCCCAACTGCGACTGACCCTCCTCCCTCATCTTCACCCTGTACGGCTGGTGTCACATTGGCACCAGCCGTAGCAGTTTTCCCAGGTCATACCGTGTCGGCATGAAATCAACCCCTTTGGTCAACCGGTTGCCGGGAGGTGGCGTCCTACGCGTGTGGGCTGGAACGGGTGAGTGGTGAAACCCGTGAACGAGCCCGTCTCGCGGGGGAGGAATGTCCGTGCCCGGATGGCCGACCGTCGGCCGAACCGACGATCAACAACTCGTTGAGGCGCTGCGGCGTGCCGACACAACGGCGCCGGCGAGCCTCTACGACTCCTATGCCGAACGCCTCAACGACTACGCCCACTCGCTGCTGGGCGACCGTGAGGCCGCCGCCGGTGCCGTACACGACGCCCTGGTCGCGGCCCAGGGCGGAGTGGACCGCCTGCGCGAGCCCGGCCGCCTGCGCGCGTGGCTGTACGCGCTCGTCCGGATCCGGTGCGCGGACGAGGGGCGCGGCGGCCCGCGAGGGTCGGCGCCGCCCGACGTCCACGACGACCCGGGCGAGCGGGAACTGGCGGCCCTGGTCCACGAGGTGATGGCGGAGCTGAGCGGGCAGGAACGCGAGGTGCTCGAGCTGTCGCTCCGCCACGACCTCGGCAGCGGCGAGGTCGGCGCCGTGCTGGGGCTGACCTCCCGTCAGGTCACGGCGAGGCTCGGCCGGGCCCGCGACCATCTGGAGAACGCGGCCGCCGCCGTGGTGCTCGCCAAGGTCGGCCGGGCGCACTGCCCCGACCTGTCGGCGATGGTGGACTCGTGGGAGGGTCCCCTCACCACGCTGCTGCGCAGGCGGCTGTCGGCCCACATCGGCCGCTGCGAGGTCTGCGTGGAGCGCAGGGACCGGCACGTCTCGGCCGGGCGGCTGCTGGACCTGGTCCCCCTGGCCTACCCTCCGCTCTCCCTGCGCCGCCGGGTGATCGAGACCTGCGTGAATCCGGAGGCGCGCGAGGACCGCGCCGCCATCGTCGCCGGGAACGGCTTCGACAAGGCCGGTTTCCCCACGGCGGCCGAAAGGCGCTCGGGAGGCCGCCGGTGGGGCGGCAGGAAGGGCGGCAGGCGGGCACGCGACGAGCAATCCCCCTCGGGCGGGGGGACCACGCCCCCCGAGGGCACCCGTTCCCGGCACGCGGCGCCCCCCGCGGACCCCGGGACGTCACATCCGGACACGAGGGCCTGGCCGGCCGGGACGGAGGCTCGCTACGGGGAGAAGCGGGCCGGACACGCGGACACCGGGACACGCGCCCCGGAGAGCGGGCCGCGCCGCCCCGGGATCGGAACGGCGCCGAGGTACGTGCTGGCGTCGCCGGCGGACGGCGGGCCCGGGCACGCGGCACCGTGGACGGACGCCGGGACCCCGCGCGCGTCACGACCCGCGGACGTCGACGCGCGACACGCGACACCGCCCGCGGACGTCGAGGCCTGGCCGGCACCGGCGGTGAGCGCCGAGGCGTGGCCGGCGCCGACGACGAACCCCGACGCCTGGCCGGCACCCCCCGCGGAGGGCGAGGCGTGGCGCACCGCACCGTCCGAGAACGCCGAGGTGTCACCGGCGCCGTCCCCGGACGGCGAGACCTGGCGCACACCGCCGTACGCGGAGGGCGAGGCCTGGCGCACGTCGTCTCCCGACGACGAGGTGTGGCCCGCGTCATCCGCGACCGGCGAATCATGGTCCGCGTCGTCCCCCGACGAGGCGTGGTCCGCGTCATCCGCGGCCGGCGAACCGTGGTCCGCGTCGTCCCCCGACGAGGCGTGGCTCGGGGAGTCCCCCGAGAACGGTGAGGCCCGGCCCACCCCGCCGGCCGGCGGCACCGAGGTCTGGCG
Source organism: Streptosporangium sp. NPDC023825 (assembly GCF_040639575.1). Taxonomy (NCBI): domain Bacteria; kingdom Bacillati; phylum Actinomycetota; class Actinomycetes; order Streptosporangiales; family Streptosporangiaceae; genus Streptosporangium; species Streptosporangium sp. NPDC023825. Next base: position 135,838 of record NZ_JBFAAE010000008.1, read on the forward strand.
CACGTCACCGGCGGAAGCTCCAAGGATACGACGCACGCCGCCGGAGGAAGACCCCGGGGCCCGGCCTGCACCGCCGGCCCCCGGCGAAAGGAAGCGGAGGACGGAGGCGCCGCCCGCGCAGCGGCGGCGGCAGCGCGGGCGCAGGGGGCCGGTGCTGCTGGCGGTGATCTGCGTGCTGGCCGCCACCGGGGCGGTGGTCGCGGTGGGCGGGCAGGACCTGGCCGGAGGGGCGTTGAGGGACCCCCAGACCGCGCCGGGGACGGAGCCCGCGCTGATCACGCTGGAGCCCGGCCCCGAGCCGGAGCCCGGCCCGCTGCCGGAGGATCCGGAGGCGGAGGCCGCGCCGACGCCCACGCCGAAGCGGAGCCGCAGGACCGAGGCGCCCGTTCCCGACGCCCCGACCGCCACCGCGGCACGACCGGCACCGAGCCGCGCGCCCACGGCGGGGCGGCCCCGTCCCACCCGCACCGCCGCCAGGCCTCCCGCGGCCGGACGGCTGAGCGTCTCGTGTCCGGGCGACATCGGGGAGGGCGCTGGGCAGATCCGGCTCTCGGCACGCAACGCCACGGTCTCGTGGTCGGCGACCACCTCCGGCGGGCTCGACGTCCACCCCGCGCAAGGGCAGCTGAGGGCGGGCGCGAGAAGCGTGATTTGGGTCACCGCCAAGGACCCGTCGGAGAGCGGCGCCGGACGGGTCGCGTTCAGGTCCGCCGGAGGCAACGCCGGATGCGCGATTTCCTGGGAAAGCCCTGAATCAGAGGCTTCCACGCCTCAGGACGAGCCGGCTCCCGACCCGACTCCCACTCCCTCCGCCGGAGCGAGCTCCGAGGAGGCGACGGGCTGAATTCCCGCATCTCGTTTTACCTAACACCGAGACTTCTCCCGTGGATCAGGTAAACCATGGACTGGTGCCGAGCGTCGGCATTGACGTCCATGTTGAGTGATTGGTCACATGAAGAGCGCGATCAGTCACGTCATTACCAACCAGGAGCTCGGAGATGTCGATCAAACGCAGGGGGCTCAAGTGGGCCCTCACTCTCGCCTGTGTCGCGGGAGCCGTGATCGCCTTAGCCGACATCGACACTCCGTTACGATTGATCCTTACGCCCCTGTTCCTGTTGGTCGTTCCGGGCGCCGCAGTGGTAGGACTGTTGCGTGATCGTGACCCGCTTGCGGCACTATCAGTGGGTGCGGCAGCGAGCCTGGTTGTGAACGTTCTCCTGGCCGCTGCCATGCTTACCTTTGACGCATGGTCGCCCCGTGCCGGAGTCGCGACGATTGCGGTGCTCGGCGGCTTCATATACGTACTACGCGTGTTGTATCGGGGGAGCGGGAGCTTGCAGACCGAACAGGGGGCCAGGTCAAGGTGAACATCGTCATCGTTCGCCCGGAGGACCTCGGGGAGCCCGAGATCTCACGATGGCGGGAGTTGCAGGTGGCGGATCCGTCACTGGACAACCCCTTCCTCTCCGTGGAGTTCACGCTCGCCATGGGACGGCTGCGCGACTACGTCCGTGTCGCGGTCATCCAGGACGGTGGCAAGATCGTGGGGTTCTTCCCCTACGAGCGCCACAGTTTCGGGATCGGCAAGCCTCTCGGGGGCTTCCTGACCACCTGCCACGGGTTGATCTCGGTCCCCGGCCTCAAGCTGGACGTCCGGACCCTGCTGCGCGCCTGCAAGCTCTCCGTGTTCGACTTCGACCACCTGGTCCCCGGCCAGCCGACGTTCGCGCCGTACGAGTCGGACGTGCGACCGGCTCCGGTGATGGACCTCAGCGTGGGCTTCGAGACCTACATCGAGCAGGTGAAGGCCAACTCGCCGAAGAACCTCAAGACGGTCCGCTACAAGGAGCGCAAGCTCGGCCGCGAGCAGGGCGAGATCCGCTTCGAGTGGTACTCGGCCGACCCGGGCACGCTGCGCACGCTCACCAACTGGAAGTCCGACCAGTACCGCAGGACCGGCCGGGTCGACCGCTTCGCCCAGCCGTGGATCGTCCAGTTGCTCGACGAGATGCACGCGGCGAGGTCCGAGAGTTTCGCGGGCGTCCTGACCATGGTCTACGCCGGGGACAGGCCCGTCGCCGGTCACTTCGGCCTCCGGACGGCGACGACCCTGGTGGGCTGGTTCCCGGCCTACGACACCGAGTTCGCACGTTACTCCCCCGGCATCATGCACCACCTGCACATGGCCGAGCACGCCGCGAACTCCGGGCTGCAGCAGGTCGACATGGGCAAGGGCGGACGCGAGTACAAGAGCTGGTTGAAAAGCGGTGACCTCTTCGTCGCGGAAGGTCGCGTGTCGCGTCCCTCCCCGGCCGCCGCCGTCCACTGGATCGGCCGCACCCCGGTCAACAAGGCACGAACGATCGTTACGGATCGCCCGAATTTGTACAGGCTTGCCGACCGTGTGCTGAAGGGTTTCGGCCGTATGCGCTCCCCCGCGCAGAACCAATCAGGCACTCCGGTCGTCAAGGAACCATGGGGAGTGGGCTAGACCGCTCCCGTTCATCACCACATCACCCGCCAGGACCCTCGCATGCATCCCTCATCGCATTCGCCGTTTCCGCCGGTCGTCCCGATCGGCGAAGGCCCCGGGTCCGTCCGCCAGTCGCCCCTGACGACCGACCGCCCGGAAGGACATCCGTCACAATGAGTCCCGAGATCACCAAGCACTACAACAACAAGCCACCGCTGAGGGCGGTGCCACCCATCGAGCGGTTCACCCCCATCACGCCCAACATGGCGATCTCCCCCACCGTCAGCGTCGTCGTCCCCGCCATGAACGAGGCGGAGAACCTTCCGCACGTCTTCGCGACGCTGCCGCAGTGGATCGACGAGATCGTCCTGGTCGACGGCAACTCCAAGGACGACACCGTCGCCGTGGCCAGGAAGCTGCGTCCCAACGTCCGCGTGGTGCACCAGACCGGCAAGGGCAAGGGCGACGCGCTGTCGGCGGGCTTCGCCGCCTGCACCGGCGACATCATCGTGATGATCGACGCCGACGGGTCCACGGACGGCCGTGAGATCATCCAGTTCGTGGGCGCGCTGGTCACCGGCGCCGACTTCGTCAAGGGCTCGCGGTACGCCTCCGGCGGCGGCAGCGACGACCTGACGTTCATCCGCAAGTTCGGCAACAAGACACTGACCGCGCTGGTCAACAGGATGTACGGCACCAGCTACAGCGACCTGTGCTACGGCTACAACGCCTTCTGGGCCCGCCACCTGGACGTCCTCAACCTCGACTGCGACGGCTTCGAGATCGAGACCCTGATGAACGTCCGCGCCGCCAAGGCCGGTCTCAAGGTTCACGAGGTCCCCAGCCACGAGCGCTGCCGCATCCACGGCGAGAGCAACCTGCACGCCGTCCGCGACGGCATCCGGGTGCTGAAGACCATCATCCGCGAGTGGCGGAGCAACCCGGCTCCCGTCGTCCACGAGCCGGCCACCGCCGCCCCGGCCGCCGATCAGGGCGCCGCGTAACCATGAGAAGCAGTGTCGTCATCTGCGTCTACACCGAGGACCGCTGGGATGACATCCGGGCGGCCGTCGAGTCGGTCGAGAACCAGACGCACGAGCCGCACGAGATCATCCTGGTCGTCGACTACAACCCGGATCTCCACCTGAGGCTCAAGAAGGAGTATCCCGGCGCGATCGTGGTGGAGAACGCTCAGGAGAAGGGGCTGTCCGGTGGCAAGAACACCGGTGCGGCGACCGCCTCCGGCGACATCGTGGCGTATCTGGACGACGACGCAGTCGCGGAGCCTGGCTGGCTGGAAGCACTGGAGGAGGGCTTCCAGGACCCGACCATCGTGGGGGTGGGCGGGCTGACCAGGCCGCTGTGGGGCATCGGGCACCGGCCCGGCTGGTATCCCCACGAGTTCGACTGGACCGTGGGGTGCAGCTATCTCGGCATGCCCACGGAACGGGCCCGGATCCGCAACGTCATGGGCGGCAACGCGGCCTTCCGCAGGGAGGTCATCGGCGGTGTCGGCGGGTTCCACACCGGCATCGGGCGCAGCGTGCAGGGGCGCAAGCCCCGCCCGCTGGGCTGTGAGGAGACCGAGTTCTGCATCCGGCTCTCGCAGCGGATGCCGGGGTCGGGAATGCTGTTCGAGCCGGCCGCGGTGATCGGCCACAAGGTGCCGCCCGTACGCTCGACGTTCGCCTACTTCCGCTCGCGCTGTTTCGCCGAGGGCCTGTCCAAGGCTCTGGTCGCCCAGAGCGTGGGAGCGGGCGACGGGCTGTCGAGCGAGCGGGCCCACGCGCTGAAGGCGCTCCCCCTGGGCGCGCTGCGCGGGGTCGGCGAGGCGCTGCGGGGCGACCCGTCCGGCCTCGGCAGGGCCGGGGCGATCGTCGTCGGCCTCGCCTGGACGACCTGGGGTTACATCGTCGGCTCCCTTCGACTGAAACTGAAGCGGGTGCGTTCGTCATGATCCGCGTACCGATTCTGATGTACCACTCGGTCTCCGACCGGCCCAACGCCGAGACGAAGCCGCTGGCGGTACGCCCCTCGGCCTTCGCCGAGCAGCTGGCCTACCTGAAGGAGAACGGCTTCACGCCGCTGACGGTGGCCGACCTGGTCGCCTCGCTGCACAACAACAACGGCCGCTCCATCCCGGAACGGCCGGTCGTGGTGACCTTCGACGACGGGTACGCCGACTTCCACAGCGAGGCGCTGCCCCTGCTCGAACGCTACGACTTCCCCGCGACGGTCTTCCTGACCAGCGGGTGGGTCCGCGACGCGGGCAAGGACGCGGCGGGCAGACCCCTCGACACGATGCTGTCGTGGAGCCAGGCCCGCGAGGCCGCCTCGTGCGGCATGGAGATCGGCGGGCACAGCCACAGCCATCCCCAGCTCGACCAGCTGCCCGACGACGAGCTCCGCCAGGAGCTGCGGCGCAACAAGGCCCTGCTGGAGGACAAGATCGGTTCCCTGGTCTCGACGATGGCCTACCCGTACGGCTACTCCAGCGTGCGCGTGCGGCGCGAGGTCAGGAAGGCCGGATACTGGGCCGCCTGCGCGGTGAACAACGCCATCGCCGCCGACCGGCACGACGTGCTCGCGCTGCCGCGCCTGACCGTCGCCGAGGGCACGTCGATGAAGATGTTCAGCCGGGCGGTCGAGGGAAACCAGGTCCCGCTGATCTATATGAGAGAACGCATGCTGACGAAGGGCTACGCCGTCGTCAGGCGCACGAGATACGGTCTGCGCAAGGTGCGCGGCCAGGCCTGAACGGCCGGGTACGCTCCGGAGGACGCGCGATCCGCGGGGCGGGTCGCGCACCGGTGGCCGACCCGGTGTGACCGGCGGTCCTCGCTCCGTCCGGCGCCCCTTCCCCCGGGAGCGGAGGCGTCGGGAGAGGGGCCGCCCGGCCGGAAAACGGCCGCTGTACAGCTTCTCAACGGTCTACGCGAAGCGCCCGGACATGACGGATCTCCGCGGTGACTCGTCACACCCTGGTCCGCGTAGCCGCCATGATGTTAGACGTGAGGCAACGGGCAGGTAATGACGTGACGACGACGGGGGCGGCGGAGACCGCCGAGGTCGGGGAGATCGATCCCACCCACCCCGCGCCTTCGGACGGAACCCGGGCCGGGTCCGGCGGCGAGCCCACCGGCACGGCGCCTTTCGAAGCGCCTGACGACGAGGCTCCCGGCGCGCTCCCGGACGACGAGACCGCCGAGGGCGAGGCTCCGGGCGGAGAGACGTCCGGCGGGAGTCCGTACGACGGGCCTCCCGGCGACGAGACGTCCGACGGCGAGACGTCCGACGGCGAGACGTCCGACGGCGGGGAGACTTCGGAGGGCGGTGAGGCTTCGGAGGGCGACCCGCGTGACGACGCGGCCGGCGACGGCACGCCGCCGGACACGGACACCGCGGACACCGCGGACGCCTCAGACGAGGCGGGCGAGGCGGACGACCCGGATGTCCTGGACACCGCGGACGACGCGGACGCCTCAGAGGACACGGACGACGCAGATGCTCCGGACGACGCGGACGCCTCAGACGAGGCGGACACCGCGGACGCCCCGAGCGCCTCAGACGAGGCGGACACCACAGGCGCCTCAGACGAGGCGGACGACGTGGATGTCCTGGACGACGCGGACGCCTCAGGGGGCACGGACGACGCGGACCCCTCGGACGAGGCGGACGACGCGCCGGATGACAACGTCTACGGCGACGACCCGGAGGTCACCGCCGTCATCAGGCTTCCCCTCCGCCCGCTCGCCCCGCCCCCCGCCGGCGTTTCCGAGGACGATGCGGCCGAGACGGCCGAGGCCCCGCCCGCGCCCACCGAGGACGAGGACAGGTTCGAGACCACGGCGGAGATGCGTCTGCCAGGCCGGGCCGCGCCACTCCTCAAGCCCGCCCCCACCCCTCGGAGGTCCTCTGAACCCTCGGCGTCCCCGCCGGCCGCGGAATCTTCCGGGTTCTCACAGCCCGCGCAGCCCTCTGACCCCCGGGAGTCCGCCGGGCTCCCCGGCGTGGAGTCGGGGGGAAGGTCCACCGGGGCGCCCAGGCGGCCCCTGGAAGTCTCCGAGCCCCTTCCCGAGGTCACAGAAACCCCGGCGGCCCACCAGGCCCCACAGGGCACGCAGAGGAGCTCGGGAACGGGTTCCGGGGCGGGAAGGGAAGCCGGGAAGGGATCGGGGGAGGCGGCACCGGCGACCAGCGCCATGCCTCCGTCCGCGGTCGCCCCCGGGGTTCCGGCCGCGACGCCCGCCGCCAGGCCCTCACGCCTGCAAACCTTGATGCAGTCGGCCATGGTGTGGTTGCCGCCGCTCCTCACCATCGAGGGTCTGATCATGTACGTGCTGGCCCTGCGCGTCGCGCCGGGCCCGCTGCGGGGCGTCGACCTGAACGACATCGACGGTGTCGGCCTGATCTCGGCCATGCCGCCGACCGCGTTCGCCGCGATCCTGCTGATGCTCGTCGCGTTCTTCGTCACGATCGCGCAGAACACCGACCGCAAGTTCCTGCTGCTCTTCCAGATCGCGGCGATAACCTTCGCCCTGCACGGGGCCGCGGCCCTGATCGAGGACGAGGCCAGGTTCCACACGGCCTACGTCCACGCGGGCTTCGTGGAGTACATCAACCGCACCGGCGAGTCATCCGCCATCCTCGACGCCCGCCTGGCCTGGCCGGGCTTCTTCGCCCTGGTGGGGTTCATCACCAAGGCCGCCGGGGTCACCGACCTGACGACGATCATGCGGTGGACGCCCCTGCTGTCGAACCTGCTGTACCTCCTGCCGTTCGTGCTGATCCTGCGCCAGGTCGTCGCCACCACCCGGGCCCGCTGGTTCGCCGCGCTGCTGTTCGTCATCGTGCAGTGGATCGGCCAGGACTACTTCTCCTCCCAGGGCTTCACGTACGCGATCTACCTGGCCTTCGTGGCGATCGTGCTGCGCTGGTTCGGCAAGGTGGAGCCCCGTGAGAAACCGATGCCGGCCAAGGGCTTCGTCCGGCGGCTGCTGGCCCGCCTGGACGGGCTGACACCGGGCGAGCTGCCGCACTCCACCGGCGTCTACGACCGGACCATCATGCTGATCGTGCTGATCGGCCTGTTCGCGACCGCGACCGCCTCGCACCAGATCACGCCGTTCATGATGCTCGGCGCGCTGACCGGCCTGATCCTGCTGCGGCGCTCCTCGCTCAGCTGGGGGCTGCCCTTCTTCCTGGGCCTGATGGTGCTGGCGTGGATCAGCTACCAGACGGTCACCTTCTGGAGCGGGCACATCGACCAGCTCTTCGGCGGTCTGGGCCGGATCCTGGAGAACCTCCAGAGCAACACCGGCGACCGGATCGACGGCAGCGACCCCAAGCACGCGCTCGTCCTGATGGCTCGCCTGGGCATCTGCGGCGTGATCCTGGTGCTGGCCGCCGCCGGCCTGTTCCGCCGCCTGCGGCGCGGCGTCGGCGACCGCGCGGCCCTGCTCATGCTGTGCATCCCCGTGCTCGCCCTCGGCCTGCAGAACTACGGCGGCGAGATCGGCCTGCGCATCTACCTGTTCGCGCTGCCCGGCGCCTGCATCCTGGCCGCGTACGCCTTCTTCCCGAACCTGCCGGCGGGCACCGAGGACGCGCCGGAGGAGACGGTGCCCATCCGCAGGCGCAACATCCGGTTCAACCCGGAGCTGACGCGGCGGATCTCGCTGCTGCTGGCCGCCGGGTGCGCCATGGTGCTGGCGATGGTCTTCCTGGTCGCCCGGTACGGCAACGAGCAGTTCGAGCGGGTCTCCGCCAGCGAGGTCGCGGCGATGCACTACGTCTACGACCACGACAAGCCGAGCGCCCGCGTCCTCTACCTGGTGCCGCTGCTCGGCGAGGAGGTCACCCCGAGCATCCCGTGGGGCGAGCGCGACTTCGACAAGATCTCCTATCAGCAGGTGCTGGTGGACAAGAACCCGGCCCAGCTCTCCTCGGTGATCGACAAGCTCCGGGTGTCGCCGCCCAACACCTATCTGGTGGCCACCCGGGGACAGGCCGGATACCTGCAGCTCAACCACGGCTTCCCGACGGACTGGGCGCCGAGGTTCCGCGCCGCGCTCGACGCCCACAAGGAGCTCAAGCGGGTCTTCAACGGCGAGGACGCCGCCGTCTACACGCTCAGGAAGTACCCCGAGGGGGCCGAGATCCCCGAGCCCGGGGTGCCCACCGGCGGCAGCGACCCGACCTCTCCGTGGACGCCGATCGGCCTGGGCGCGCTGGGCGTGACGTGGATCGCACTGTTCGGCTACGAGGTGGTCCGCCTGCGTGGCCGCGATCAGGCGTCCAGGACGAGGAGGCGCATCCTGTTCGTCGCGGTACCCGCGTTCGTGCTGGCCGTAGGGGTGATCGTGGAGAGGTTCATCGTCATCGGGTCCTGACCTCTGTAAAGGACAAAGTCTCCCGGCGGACGACCGGCGCGCGCGCCATACTGAGCACCGTTCGCCGGGGGGCGTACGGCTCGAAAGCTGCTCGAAGGACGGTCAGATGCTCGCAGGAGAACCCCGTGGCCGGGCGGGGGCCTCCACCGAGGTCACGGGGCGGCGGATCGCGGCGGTCGACGCGCTGCGCGGTTTCGCGCTGTTCGGCATCGTGGTGGTCAACATCACCTATCTCGCCTCGGGATACCGGATGGCGGGGCTGGCGGCGCCGTCGTTCTCCGCGCCGCTCGACTGGGAGGTGCGCTGGGTCGTCTCGGTGCTCTTCGAGAACAAGTTCTATCTGCTGTTCGCCTTCCTGTTCGGCTACAGCTTCACCCTCCAGATCGACTCGGCCCACAGGTCGGGGGCGGCTTTCGTCCCCCGGTTCCTGCGCCGCCTGGGCGGGCTGTTCCTGCTCGGCCTGGCCCACGGGATCCTGCTGTTCCCCGGTGACATCCTGGCGACGTACGCGATCGTGGGGCTGGTCCTGCTGGCGGTGCGGCGGATCACCCCGCGCACCGCGATGATCGCCGCGCTCGCGATGACGGTGGCGCTGGCCGTGGGGGTGCTGCTGCTGGCCGTGCTGGCGGCGCTGGGCACCGACGCCTCCGAGGCCGTGTCGGAGAGCGCGGCGCAGGCCGCCGTGTCGGACCGGGCCCTGCACGGCTCCGCGTCGATGATCATCAACGAGCATCTGCACAAGCTCGCCAAGATCTTCGTGTTGCGGGTCTTCTTCCAGGGACCCACGGTGCTCGCCGCGTGCCTGGTCGGGCTGGCCCTGGGCAAGCTGCGGCTGCTGACCGACCTGTCCGGGCACACGGCCACGCTGCGGCGGCTGCAGTGGGCGGGGTTCACCGCGGGGCTCGCCGGGGCGCTGGTCTACGCGCACTCGACCTGGTCGGGGGGCGGGCACGCGTACCACATGGTCGGCCAGGCGGTGAACCTGGTCACCGCGCCGCTGCTGGCCGCGGCCTACGCCGCCACCCTGCTGCGCCTGCTGCCCGCGGCGCCGCGGCTGGCCGGGGCGCTCGCGGCGCCCGGCAGGCTGGCGCTGACGAACTATCTGGGGCAGTCGCTGATCAGCTCGCTGATCTTCACCGGGTACGGGCTGAGCCTGGTCGACCAGGTCAGCCCGTTCCGTGTGGTGTCGATCGGCGTCGGCATCTTCGCGGCGCAGGCCGTCTGGAGCCGGTGGTGGCTGCGCCGCCACCGCTACGGGCCGGTGGAGTGGCTGCTGCGCTGGTTCACCAACCGGCGCAGGCCCGCCCGCTCCCCGGGCGACGACGTCTAGTCGTCGTCGCCGGCGTCGCTAGGCTCCCGCGCGCTCGCTCCACCTGACCTCGTACGGCTTGAGCTGGAACTGCTTGCCGTCCACGACGGTGACGGCGTCCGCTGCGGTGGTGTTGACCATCACGATCTGGCGCTCCTGGGCCAGGACCCGCACCTGCGCGTTGGAGGAGGTCACCGTCTCCAGCGGGACCCCGAGGGGGAACCACTTGGTGAAGCCGCTCAGGATGCCCGCCATGGGCATCTCGACGCCGGTGGTCGGGTGCCACAGGCAGCCGGGGCAGGCCTGGTCGTCACCGGTGGACTTGCGCTGGGGGTTCCAGAAGAGCGAGGTGGTGACGCCGCTGGTGGCGAACTCCATCATCGCGGCCGTGTGGACGGCGATGCGGTGATCCTCCTCCCAGTCGCTGTTCATGGGCTCGACGTACCACTCGGCCCACCAGACCGGCAGGTCGCCGCTCTTCTCCCGGAGCCATCGGGTGAGGGCTCCGAACTTGCCCAGGGCGGTGAACTCGTCGGGGACGGCCCCTGCCTCCTTGGTCACCGAGGCGCCGTCGACGACGATGAAGTCGGCGCCCTTCTTGTTCTCGATCCAGTACTCGACCGCCTCCAGGTCGCGCTGGACGATGCTCCCCCACGGTCCCTGGATCTCCGCCCCCTGCTCGGGGGTGCTGGTGCTGCCGACCGACACGTAGGGACCGCCGACCTTGATGTCCTTGTCGACGGCCTTCAGCGCGTCGTAGACCTTGTTGTAGAACTCGGTGTAGCCCTCGATGTCCCAGCGGTTCTGGGCCGTGTTCCAGAAGCCCTTCAGCTCGTTCCACACCATGAAGTGCTTGACGGTGGGATAGCGCCTGGCGACGGTCGCGGCGAGCTTGGCGTAGTCGTCGAAGTGCTCGGGCCGCGGCGCGGTCTCCAGCTGCGTCCAGTCGGTCCTGCCCGAGCTGCCGCCCTTCATCCAGTCCGGCGAGCAGCACAGCGTGATGATCGGGATGGACCGGGAGCCGGACATGAACCTGATCCGGCGGTCGAGGTCACGGAAGTCGTTCTTGCCGGGCGCCGGTTCGGGATTGCCCGCGCCCCAGCCCATGATGTGCTGGTTCTGCAGCATCGGGACCCGGCTGAGCATGTGGGAGGCGGCCTCGGCGACCTCGCCGCCCTCGTTGTCGGCGCTGAACTCCGTATGGGTGATGCCCCAGCGCGGCCAGTCCTGGACGACGGGGGGTGCCTCCAGCACGGGCGCCGCCTGCGTTGGGGCCATTGTCATGGTCTGTCCGCGCGGAACGTCCGGCTTGGCGGCATAGGCGATGATGCCGACCACGAGTGCCGCCGTCACGACCAACGCCCCCAGTGCGACCGGCCAGGCCGGGCGCCGTCGCTGGTGCCGTCCGTTAGTCGGTATCACCGATTTCCTCGATCCTCGCAGGTCAACGAATGTAGCGTTCCATAGCGGCATCGGACGTGACGGTGCCCCGGCATGGTTCACAGGCAAGCGTTACCGGCCGCGCCACCAGCGTATCCGTGGCGGCTTGCATGACGCTTGAAACTTCTACGGTAGTTGCCGCCCACCCGCGCGCCCACCCGGCCCGGCCCCGCCCCCGGCCGCGGATCCCGGCACCGCCGGCGCGAGCGTGGGGGCCATCGGACGGCCGTTCAGCCTCCCAGGACCCTCAGCGCCCGGTCGACGAGCGTGGGGACGGCCGCGCCGATGTGCTCGAAGCCCTCGCCGACGGTCTTGCCCTGCTTGAACCTGGCGTGGATGCCCTCCACGATGACGGCGAGCTTGTAGTTGCCGAAGGCCACGTAGAAGTCCAGGTCGGACAGGTCCGCGCCGGAGACCTCGGCGTAGTGGGCGGCGAACTCGCGGGCGGTGAGGAAGCCCGGGGCCACGGTGACGCCCGCCGCGACCGGGATCGAGGCACGCTCCTCGTCGCCGGGGTCCTGCCAGTAGGTGAGGGTGAGGCCGAGGTCGGCCAGCGGGTCGCCGAGCGTGGACATCTCCCAGTCGACGACGGCGAGGATGCCGGGATCCGGGGAGAGCCGCACCAGCGTGTTGTCCAGCCGGTAGTCGCCGTGGACCAGCGTCGAGGCGGAGCGCGCGGGCAGGCGCTCGCGCAGGCGGGCCACCAGGCGGTCGTACGCGGGCAGCTCGGCGGTCTTCGACCGTTCCCACTGCTGCCCCCAGCGCTCCAGCTGGCGGGCCATGTATCCCTCGGGACGCCCGAAGTCCCCCAGCCCCACCCGCTCGTAGTCGATCGCGTGGATGGCGGCGAGCACCTCGGCCAGCCGCTCCGACAGCCGCCGGGTCTGGACGGGGGTGAGCCCCAGGGCGTCCTCCCGGGTCCGCACGGCCGCGCCGTCCACGTGTCCCATGAGATAGAAGGGCGCCCCGATCACGTCCTGGTCGTCGCAGAAGGCGACCGGTTCGGGCACGGGGACCGAGGTCGGCGCGAGCGCCGAGATCACCCGCCACTCGCGCCGCATGTCGTGGGCGGTCGGCAGCACGTGCCCCAGCGGGGGGCGGCGCAGTACCAGGCGGCGCCCGGAGGTCTCGACGACGTACGTCAAGTTGGATCTACCGCCCGCGATCATGGAGACCCCGGTAGGCTCACCGACGCCCGGGACATTGGCCGCGATCCATCCGACAAGGCGTGGCCAGTCGATGCCAGGGGTGCTCATGGCCAACCATTAGAACGTCACTCGGGTGAGCGGCGCCAGCCGGGGTCGCCCAATGAGATTCCGAAACGTTGCGGTGGACGCCACCCAGGCTCCGTTCCGTCCTTTATCGTTACATTACGTGCCTACCAGCATGCTTGGGCTTTGCGACATCCTTCATTGGATGACGTAGGGGACCCCGCACATCCCAGTAGGAGCTCATGCACGTCTCAATCGTTCAGCCCCGTGACCTCGGCCCGGCCGAAATCGACCGATGGAGAACCCTTCAGGGTGCCGACCCCGCCTTCGACAACCCCTTCCTGTCCCCCGAGTTCACCGTCACCGTTGGCGCGCTCCAGGAACGCGTCCGGGTGGCGGTGCTGTACGACGGGTCGGACGTTGTCGGATTCTTCCCCTTCGAACGTCATCCGATGGGCATCGGCATGCCCGTCGCCGCGGGCCTGACCGATGCACAGGGGCTGGTGCACGCCAAGGACGTGGAGATCGACGCGCGACGGCTGATCAGGGAGTGCGGCCTGGCCGTCTACGAGTTCGACCACCTGATCGCCGGGCAGCCGCTGCTGCAGCCGGGGCACTGCAGACACCCCTCGCCGATCATCGATCTGCGTGACGGCCACGAGTCTTACATCGAGACGATCAAGGTGACCTCCGGCAAGACCTACCGCTCGACGGCGTACAAGAGCCGCAAGCTCCAGCGCGACGTCGGGCCGCTCCAGCACGACTACGCCACCACCGACCTGGCGCCGCTGCGCACGCTGCTCGGCTGGAAGACCGAGCAGTACCGCCGCACCGGCCGCACCGACCGGTTCGCCCGGCCGTGGATCGTGGAGCTGGTCGAGCGGTTCCTCGCCACCGACACCGAGCACTTCGGCGGGGTCCTCGACATGCTGTACGCGGACGGCAAGCCGGTCGCCGGGCACTTCGGGCTGCGCACCGCCACCACCCTCGCGGGCTGGTTCCCCGCCTACGACACCGCCTTCGCGAAATACTCCCCGGGCCTGATCCACCACCTGGCCATGGCGGAGAAGGCCGCCGAGGCCGGGATCAAGGTCATCGACATGGGCCGCGGCGAGAAGGAGTACAAGGAGAAGCTCAAGAACGGCGAGTACGAGGTCGCGGAGGGCCGTATCGCCCGGCTGAGCCCCGGCGCCGGGGTCCACTGGATGCTGCGCGTGCCGGTGCGCAAGGCTCGCGGCACGGTCCTGGCCAGCCCGCTGCTGCGCACCACCGCCGACCGCGCCCTCAAGACGTACGGCCGCCTGCGGACGTCCATGCAGTCCTGAGCCGGTTCGCCGCCGCGGTGTGGGAACGGTCCCACACCGCGGCGGACCCGGGGACCGGTCGCCCCGGAAGGACGCGCGGCCGTTCCGTGCCCCGCCGGGCGGACCTGGTGACGGTCGCTCCGGAAGAACGCGCGGCGGCCGTTCCCGCGATCCGCCGCGCGGTGCCGGGGACCGGTCAGCCGATCAGCCGATCAGCTCGGCGACCACCGAGACACCTCGCCTGAGGTCGGCCCGCGACGCGGAACCGTAGCCGATCACCAGGCCGTGCCGCAGCCGCGGCCCGTGGTAGTGGCGGGCCATCGAGTCGAGCAGCACGCCCCGGGCGCGGGCCGCCTCGACCAGGGGCTCGACCGCGTCTTCGGGCAACTCCACCATGACGTGCAGGCCCGCGGTGTCGCCCGTGACCCTGCCGGAGCCGAGGACGTCGACGACCACGGCGCGGCGGCGCGCGTACTCCAAGCGCGTCCGGCGCAGGTGCCGGTCCAGGTCCCCCTTCTCCAGGAGCACCGCCACCGCCTGCTGGGCCGGGCCGCTCGTGCGGTCGGCGAGGGCGTCCCTGGTCACGGCGAGGGCTTCGACGAAACTCGGGCGGGCGACCAGCCAGCCGACGCCGATGTCGGGTGACAGGGCCTTGCTCAGGCTGCCCAGCAGCACCACCCGGCCGGGGTCGAGACCGTGCAGGGCGGGCAGCGGGGCGACGTCGTAGCGGAACTCGGCGTCGTAGTCGTCCTCCACGACGATCGCGCCGGTGCGGCGGGCCCAGGCGAGGAGACGCTCCCTGCGCGGGATGGGCAGGCGCCCGCCGAGAGGGTACTGGTGGGCGGGGGTGGTGTACAGGACGCGCAGGTCGTCGGGGAGGCCGTCGACGACGACGCCGTCCTCGTCGACCGGGCAGGGCACGAGCTCGGCGCCCCGCCCGGCGAAGACGTTCCTGGCGACGCGGTAGCCGGGCTCCTCGACGCCCGCCCGGTCACCGGGCCGCAGGAGGGTGGCGGCGACCAGGTCGAGCCCGTTGCCGGTGCCCCGGGTGACCATGATGTTCTCCGGCCCGACGGGGATCGCCCTGGTCCTGCGGAGGTGCTCGGCCAGCGCGGCACGCAGCCTCGGCAGGCCTCGGGGGTCGGGATCGCTCGCCGGCGGCAGGCCGGCCGCCCCTCGCCAGGCCCTGCGCCAGGCCGCCCTGTCGTAGTCGTGGACCCACGGCTGTCCCGGACGCAGGTCGATCATCCTCCGCCCGCTCCCGTGCCCGTCGACCGGCACGGGAGCGGGCGCCGCCGGAACGGGGGCTCCCGGCTCGACGGGAACCGTCATGTCGGCCACGTAGGTGCCCGAGCCGTGGCGCCCCTCGAGCCAGCCCTCCGCGTACAGCTGCTGGTAGGCCTCCGTGACGACGGTGCGGCTCACCGCGAGCTGGCGGGCGAGGGACCGGGTGGAGGGCAGACGCTCTCCGGAGGAGAGGGCGCCGCCGCGCATGGCGTCCCTCAGGCGGTCGCCGAGCTGGACGGCGAGCGCCGTACCGGCCTCGCGGTCCACCGATACGGGCAGGTCGACGGAGGGGCGCGGCAAAGTGGTCTCCTGTAAGCGTGTGAAAGTGGATGTGTTCTCGATATCCACTTCTTCCTAGGTTAGTGCCATGCTCTCCACGACTCCTCGCACCACCCTCAACCGCGCGAAGAACAGGGGCCGGACCTCCCGGGAGGACCTGTACGCGGTGCTGGACGCCGGGCTGGTCTGCCACCTGGGCATCCTGGCCGGCGGCTCCCCCATGGTGGTCCCCACCGGCTACGGCCGGATCGGCGACACCCTCTACCTGCACGGTTCCACCGGCGCGACCTCCCTGCGCAACGCGGACGAGGTCTGCGTCACGGTGACCCACGTGGACGGCGTCGTGCTCGCCCGCTCGTCCTTCCACCACTCGCTCAAC
The DNA here is from genome assembly GCF_040639575.1 of Streptosporangium sp. NPDC023825. NCBI lineage: Bacteria > Bacillati > Actinomycetota > Actinomycetes > Streptosporangiales > Streptosporangiaceae > Streptosporangium > Streptosporangium sp. NPDC023825. The sequence continues at coordinate 151,915 of NZ_JBFAAE010000008.1, forward strand.
TACCGTTCCGCCATGGTCTACGGCCGCCCCCGCCGGGTGGTGGACGCCGAGGAGCGCCTGGCCGGGCTGCGGGCGATCACCGAGCAGCTCGCTCCCGGCCAGTGGGACGCCACCCGCAGGCCCACCGGCAAGGAGCTCGCCGCGACCATGGTGCTCGCCCTCTCCCTCGCCGAGGCGTCGGTGAAGGTGCGCCAGGGCCCGCCGGTCGACGACGAGGAGGACTACGGGCTGCCGATCTGGGCCGGGGTCCTGCCGCTGCACCAGGTCTGGGGCACGCCCGAGCCCGATCCCGCGCTGAGCGGCGACCTGGCCGTGCCCGAGCACATCGCGTCGCGAACCATGCCCGTTCGGTAAACCTCTCCGGCAAACCCGCCCCACGCGCCACGCGTCTCCATGACGAGGCCCCTATCCGGCCCCCGAACCATGGAGGCGGCCATGACGGCCATCGGCTGGACACCCCCCGGCTACACCGAGCTGCGCGAACTCGGCGCGGGCGGCGGCGGGCGGGTGGTCCTCGCCCGTCACGACGAGTCGGGCACCCAGGTGGCGATCAAATACCTGGCCGGGTGGCTCAGGGACGACCCTGGCTTCCTCGCCCGCTTCCGCGAGGAGGCCAGGCTCCTGGTGGAGCTGGCGGACGAGAACGTGGCCCGGCTGTACGAATACGTCGAGGTGCCCGGCGGCGCCGCCATCGTGATGGAGGCCGTCAACGGCGTCTCCCTGCGCGAGCTGCTGCGCGAGCACGGCCCGACGGGGCCCGAGGCGGCGCTGACCGTGCTCAAGGGCTCGCTGGCGGGGCTGGCCACCGCTCACCGGGCCGGGCTGGTGCACCGCGACTACAAGCCGGAGAACGTGCTCGTCGAGGCCACGGGCACCAGCAAGCTGGTCGACTTCGGCATCGCCGTGCGGGCGGGAGAGGGCGGCCGGGCCGCGGGCACCCCGCCCTACATGGCTCCCGAGCAGTGGGCGGGCGCCCCCGCCTCCCCCGCCTGCGACGTCTACGCCGCGACGGCGGTCTTCTTCGAGTGCCTGGCCGGGCACCGCCCGTACCGCTCCGGTGAGCGGGTGGTGCTGATGCACCAGCACATGACCGCGCCGATCCCGGTGGACGAGGTCCCCGAGCCGGTCAGGTCCCTGGTCGCCAGGGGCATGGCCAAACGGCCCGGTGACCGGCCGGCCGGCGCCGCGGAGTTCCTGGCGGAGCTGGAGAGCGTCGCGGTCGCGGGCTACGGGCAGGAGTGGGAGGAACGCGGGCGGGCCCGGCTGGCCGCCCTGGTGGCACTGCTTCCCCTGCTGTTCCCGCCCGCCGTCCCCGGACCGGCGGACGGGACCACGCTGTTCAGGACGGTGCTGGACACGCTGCGGTCGAAGTCCGCCGGGGTGGCGGTGGGCGCCGCGGGGGTGATGCTGATCGCGGGCGGCGCCGGCGTGTACGCCCTGGCCTCGGGAGGGCCCGAGCGACCTCGCACGATCGACGTGGTCGCCGCGACGCCGCCCCTGCCCCCCTCGCCCGGCACGCGGAGCCAGGTGTCGCCGTCCCTGCCCGCGCCCTCCTCCGCGACCTTCTCCCCTCCCGCGTCCGCGGGACCGGTCCCCTCGTCCGGACCCACCGGGGAGGGCGTCCCCTCCGCCGGCCCCACCGCCGGGGGGACGAGCGCTCCCCCCGCCACCGGCACGCCCGGCGGGCCGACACCGCCACCGTCCTCCCTCCCGCCGACGGCGCCGACGCCGCCACCGTCCTCCCCGCCGACGCCGACGACCGGCCCCTCCACCGCGCCGCCCGAGGTGGGGGTACGCCGGGTGGAGGTGGTGCGGGCCCGTGTCAGCGCGCGGGGCGCGGCCCTGGTGGCGGTCTCGGTCGACACCGCCAACGCCCGGCAGGTACGCCTGCGCGTGGTCTTCCGCGCCGGTCAGGCCGTGCGGAGGACGGTCGTGCCGCTGTCGGGCGCGACGAGCTACTCGCGTACGGTCAGGTTCGGCTTTCCCCGGGTGGGGTGCGGGGCCGCCTGGAACGTGGTGGTGACCGGCCTCCCCTCGGGCCGCGCGAGCGGCGCGAGCGGTGAGACCTCCCCGTGCGCCGGGCCGACGCGCACCCCGAGGCCGGCTCCGACGGTGACCAGGACGGCCCCGCCCACCTCCGGGCCCACCTCCGGGCCCACCTCCGCGCCCACGCGGAAACCCACCCCGAGGCCGACGGCCACCCGCACCGGGCGTCCCGCACCGCAGGTGACGGCCACCCGCACCGGGCGTCCCGCACCGCAGGTGACGGCCACCCGCACCGCACGGGCCACCGTGAAACCGTCGGCCACCCGTAGCGCAAGACCGAAAATTGGCATTTCGGTCATACCTTCCTCACCGGGGGAATCGAGCCGCGCATAGCGGATAACCACTGATCAGCCCCGTACCGTGAGAGTGATTCGCGGTTAATGAGCGGAATGCGGTTATCTATGGTTAAGCTACGGTCCGTCTGTTATGGGTGGGGACCCAGACAACTGAGGAGACCGTTATGTACGGCACGCCATCGGCCTGGCGAGTCCCCGGATACACCGAGATCCGCGAATTGGGCGCCGGTGCGGCCGGGCGTGTGGTGATGGCTCGGCACGACGCCGACGGCATCATGGTGGCGATCAAGTACCTGTCCGACGAGCTCAGGAGCGACGTCGGGTTCGTGGCCCGCTTCCGGCACGAGGCGCGGGTGCTCAACACCCTGAGCAGCCCGCACTCCGTCCGGCTGTACGACTACGTCGAGACCGGCGACGGCGCGGCCATCGTCATGGAACTGGTCGACGGCGTCGCCCTGCGTGCGCTGTTGCGCTCGGAGGGGCCGACCGGCCCCGAGGCCGCGCTGCTCGTGCTCAAGGGCTCGCTCCTGGGACTGGCCGCCGCGCACTCGGCGGGTGTGGTGCACCGCGACTTCAAGCCCGAGAACGTGATGGTGGAGGCCGACGGGAGGAGCAAGCTCGTCGACTTCGGCATCGCGGTCCGCTCCGGCGACGGCGACACCCCCGCGGGCACGCCGCCCTACATGGCTCCCGAGCAGTGGGTGGGCGGCCCCGCCGGGCCCGCCACCGACGTCTACGCCGCCACCGTCGTGTTCTTCGAGTGCCTGACCGGCACCCGTCCCTTCCGGGCCACGAACATCGCCGCGCTGGCCCGCCAGCACCAGGTGACGCCTCCGCCGACCGAGGAGGTGCCCACCGCCCTGCAGGGGCTGGTCGAGCGCGGCCTGGCCAAGCATCCCGCCGACCGGCCGCCGACCGCCAGCGCCTTCCTCACCGAACTGGAGGCGGTGGCCGCCGACGCCTACGGCCCCGACTGGCAGGAGCGCGGCCGGCGCCGCCTGGCCGGGATCGCCGGGCTGCTGGCCGCGATGTTCCCGCTGCACACGCCCGTCCCCGGAGCCGACACCTCGCTGGCCACGACCGAACTCGGCGGCGGCGACGGCGGCGACGGCTGGGAGAAGACCTCCTCGGTCAGCAGGATGAGCGTCAAGATCCTCATCGGCATCGGCTGTATCGCGGTGATCGGCGGGCTGACCGCGGTGCTGGTCGGCTCGGGCGACTCCACGGAGATCCAGTCGCAGAGTTCCGTCACCTCGCAGAGCCCGACCCCCTCGGATCCGCTGGAGACGCTCATCCCCGAGGACGAGGTCGACGAGACCGACGAGCCGGTGGAGGAGTCGCCGTCCGCGGCCGCTCCGACGCCCACGCCGACCCCGAGCACCACCGCCACCTCGGGCCTTCCGCCCGTGGCGCCCACCGCGACGTCGGCTGCCGCGACGCCCACACCGTCGGCGACGCCCACCAGAAGGCCCACCACGCGGCCGACGAGGAAGCCGACGCAGCAGCCGGCGCCGACTCCCACCTCGGAGGAAAGCGCCACCCTGGAAGGTCCCGGCGACACCGGCCGTCCCACGACCAGGCCGCCGTCCGCAACCCCGACCCAGACGACCGCGGCCCCCACCCAGACGACGAGACCATCCCCCACCCAGACGACGGAGCCGACCACGGAGCCCTCTCCCACCGGGACGGACACCTCGTCTCCGGGCACCACGTCACCGGGTACCGAGCCGCCTCCGCGCATCACCGCCTCACCCCTGCCGCCCGTGGAGGCGACCCCGGCCGCTTTTCTCGCGCTGGGCCTGGTGACGAGTGGTGCCGTACCGTTCACACTGGCCGTCAGGCGCGGCATGGCGGGACGGCACCGGAGACGCCGGTAGACAGGGGAACGATCGCGATATGAGCACCGACCGGGGAGGCACCGCCGGGTTCCGGCTGACCGGTCGTACCTGGGCCGACGACCTGGGAATCTGGTCGTCGGCCGTCACGGCCGACGGGCGGCCGGGGAGCGCGCTCAGGTTCGAGCCCCGGCTGGTCGCCGATCCCGCGGCGCGAGAGAGGCTGGTCGCGGCCGTGGTCGCCGACCGCAGGCTCACGCAGAGCGGCACGACCGGGCTGGTCCCGATCGCCGACCTCATCACGGCCGGGGACGAGGTCTGGCTGATCACCTCGGAACCGGTCAGCCCGACGGTGGGCGACCTGCTGTCGTCCGGCCCGCCCGGGTCGCCCCGGCCCGACGCGGGCAGCGCGGCCACCGTCCTGGTGGAGACCGCGCAGGCGCTGCTGGCCGTGCACGCCTCCGGGCTCGCCCACGGGGAGCTGCACCCGGGCACCGTGGTGATCGCCTCGGACGGGTCGGCGCTGCTCGCGGAGCGAGGGCTGGCCGACGCCCTGCTGGGCCGCCCTCCCGCGCCGGAACGCGACGTGGCGGCCTGGGCCTCGCTCGCCCGGGGTCTGGCCGCGACCTGGGCCTCGGCCGACCGCGGGGCCGCCGGGCTGCTGGAGAGGGTGGCGGCGACGGCCTCCATCAGGGGGCTCGCTCCCGCGCGCGACGCGCTGCTCACCGGGCGCGACGTCCTGCCCTCCGGGTTCACCACCCGCGACAGGCTCGTGGCCACCCTGCACCGGTGGCCGGCGCACGAGGCGCCCGCCCCGGGCGGGTATCCGGTCCCCGCGCGGCCCGCCCCCGACGAGGGGGACATCGTCACGCTGCTGCACGTCCCGAGGGCCGGTGATCCGCACGCCGCGGGGACCGGCGACCGGCGCGCCGCGGGAGGTGACGAGCGCCGGCCCGAGGACGTGGTCATGCGGTTCGGTCCCGGGGTGCCGTCGGAGACCACGGCCGCCCAGCTGTGGCGGGCCGGCCGGGACCAGCAGCAGACCCAGGTGCCGTCCGGCGGGCTCGCCGCCGCGGCTCCCCGCGCGCGGCGCAGGCGCGGCCGTACGGTCCTCGCCTCGGCGATCCTCGCGCTGATGGTCGTGGGCGCGCTGGCGATCTGGCTGTTCCGGGGGCCGGCGACACCTCTGGAGGTGACGAAGGTGGACGTCAGCGCCCCGAGGAAGGCGCAGGGGTGCGACACGACGGTCAAGATCACCGGCGTGCTGTCCACCAACGGCGCGGGCGGTGAGGTCAGCTACCGGTGGAAGCGGAGCGACCGCAAGGAGCCGATCACGCAGACCGGCCGGATCGCGTCCGGGGACACCTCGCACGAGGTGAGCCTGGAGTGGACGATCAAGGGCGAGGGAAATTTCAAGGGAACCGCCACCCTGACGCTGCTCGCTCCGGTCGCCGGGGGAAAGAAGCTCCAGGACAGAGCCACCTTCACCTACAAATGTTCATGAGTGATCACCAAGGTCCACAATGCGGCACAAAGCCGTTCTTACTACTCTGGCGGCCATGACCACGCAGACCCCCTCCGGTTGGTATCCCGACCCCTACGGCTCACCGCTGTTGCGGTGGTGGGACGGCAACGAGTGGACCGACGCCACCCATCAGACGGACGCTCCCCCGGAGCAGGGCGCGGCGCCGGGACCGCAGACCGGTCCCCTCCTCCAGCCGCACTCCGCGGGACCCGGCCCCTGGCAGACAGGGCCGCATCCGACCGGGCTCGGCCCTCAGCAGACGGGACCGCGTCCCGCGCCGGAAGGACCCCCCGGGGCAGGTTCCCCCGGCCCCTCCGGCCAGTGGTCCCGTCCGGCCGCGCACCAGCAGGCCACGCAGGCGCCGGCGGGCACGGGACAGCCGCAGTGGGGCGGGCCGCCGAACGGCCACACGGCGCAGATGCCCCTCCCGCCGTACGACGGCTACCCGTCCGGGCCGCCGCCGCGCAAGAGCGGCCCTCTGCCGTGGATCCTGGGCGGCGGCGGCGTGCTGATCCTGATCGTCGTGATCGTGGTCGCCGCGATGTACCTGATCGACCCCGAGCGCGGGAACACCGCGGGCGGGCCCACCGGGCTCCCCACACCGCCTCCCACCACGGCCCTGGAGCCCAGCCAGGAGCCGACTCCCCAGGCCACTCCCGAGGCCACGCCCGCGCCCTCACAGAGCCCGCTGCCCCAGGTCGTGGACGGGCGCGTCACGGACCCGGCGACCGGCCTGTCGTACGAGATGCCCGACGGTCCGTGGAAGGTGCCCCCCAGCGTCGGCGGCGGGCTCGACTTCGTCTGGACCAGCGCGGCCGTCGCCGTCGCCCAGGAGAACTTCGACGGCAGGGGCGGCAACTGGCTCGGCAACGTGCTGACCGGCGAGCTTCCCGACCAGTTCGGCTACCAGGGCGTCGGCAGCATGCGCTCGGTCGCCGCGTCGCTGCTGCAGGTCGTGGAGCCCAACTTCTACAGCCCCCCGCACCGCCGGAAGATCGTCGAGGACAAGGCCGTCAAGGTCAGCGGCAGGGACGCCTGGCTGTTCGTCTTCGACCTGGACTTCTCCGAACAGGCGAAGATCAACGACTGGAAGTGGAAGCGGGAACGGGCCGCGTTCGTGATCGTCGACCGTGGCGAGGGCAGGCGTCCGGCGCTGGCCTACGTCTCCGTACCGGACAATCTCGACCTATCCGTGGCAGACAAGGTGATCAAGTCATTCAAGCTCTCGTGAAGTGAGTACTACCCTGAGGGCTATGAGTGACCTGCTGGTCTGGATCGACTGTGAGATGACCGGGCTCGACCTCGGACGTGACGCGCTTGTCGAGGTGGCCTGCGTGGTCACCGACGGCGAGCTGAACCAGCTCGACGAGGGGGTGGACGTGGTCATCAAGCCCCCGCCCGAGTCCCTTGAGCAGATGTCGGAGGTGGTGCGGGAGATGCACACCGCCTCCGGCCTGCTGGACGCGCTGGGGGGCGGTGTCACGCTGGCCGAGGCCGAGTCCATGGTGCTCGAATACATCAGGGGTCACATCCGGGAGCCGAAGAAGGCCCCGCTGTGCGGCAACTCCATCTCCACGGACCGGTCGTTCCTCTCCCGCGACATGCCGGCCGTGGACGCGTTCCTGCACTACCGGATGATCGACGTCTCCTCGGTGAAGGAGCTGGCCCGGCGCTGGTACCCCCGCGTCTACTTCGCCTCGCCCGAGAAGCAGGGCGGCCATCGGGCGCTGGCCGACATCGTCGAGAGCATCCGGGAGCTGCGCTACTACCGCGCGGCGGTCTTCGTGCCCCAGCCCGGCCCCGACTCCGCCACCGCCAGGGAACTGGCCGAGGGCGTGTCCACGCACAGAGCTTGAGCGTTTCACGAGAAACCCGGTACGAAACGACTCCCAAAGACCGCTACACTTTTCATGTGCTGCTGCGGCGGCGATGGTGGGTGTAGCTCAGTTGGCAGAGCGCTAGGTTGTGGTCCTAGATGCCGGGGGTTCAAGTCCCCTCACTCACCCCACGAGAACGGCCGGTCCCCAGGGACCGGTCGTTCTTCATTTCCAGCCTCATTACCCACCAAAAGTGGATATTGCAGGTTATGCTCGCTGCTATCGCTACGCCGTAGGATCGGGGGTTTCGGCGACCTGACCGTGTTGCAGCCACGGAGGCCGGATGAGAGTCGACGACGCCCCGTTCGACGCAGAGCCCAGAGTCGTGACGGGTCTGAGCAGGCGTGAGACCGAGGTCATGGAACTGATCGCGACGGGTCGCTCCAACGGGCAGATCGCCCAGCACCTGTTCCTGAGCGAGAAGACCGTGAAGAACCACGTGAACCGGATCTACGCCAAGCTCGGCGTCGACTCGCGGGTCACCGCGATCGACCTGTGGCTGGAACGGGCGGCCCGCGAGGAACCTCAGCCCCACTAGCGCCCGCCGGCGCGGGACACCCCGGAACCGCTAGGCGGGCAGGCGCAGGCAGCGGGAGGCCTCCAGGGCGCGGGCGATGGCGGACGTGCCCTCCCCCAGCTCCTCCGAGGTGATCGAGAGCGCCGGCCGCAACCGTACCGACCGCTCGCCGCACGGCAGGACCAGCACGCCCTCCTCCTCCCGCAGGCGGGCCACCAGGAGATCTCGCTCCACCGCGTCCGGCAGGTCGAAGGCGCACATCAGGCCGCGCCCGCGCGCGTTCTCCGCCAGGTCGGGGTAGCTCTCCTGGATCTCCCGCAGCGCCGCGAGAAGCTCGGCGCCGAGCCTGCCCGCGCGCGGGATCAGGCCGTCGCGCTCCACGATCTCCAGCATCCGGCGGGAACGGACCATGTCGACCAGCCCGCCACCCCAGGTGGAGTTGATCCTGCCGCTCACCTGGAACACGTTGCCGGGAACCGTGTCGACCCTGCGGCCCGCCATGATCCCGCCCACCTGCACCTTCTTGGCGAAGGCCACGACATCGGGGCGCAGGCCCAGTTGCTGGTACGCCCAGGGGGTGCCGGTGGTCCCCGCGCCGGTCTGCACCTCGTCCATGACGAGGAGGGCGTCGTACTCGTGGCAGAGCCGTTCCATCGCGAGCAGGAACTCCGCCCGCATGTGGTTGTCGCCGCCCTCGCCCTGGATGGGCTCGGCGATGAAGCAGGCGATGTCGTGGGGGTGGCGTTCGAAGGCCGCCCGCGCCGCGGCCAGGGACCTCTCCTCGGCCGCCTCGACGTCGCCGAGGTGGATCGCGGGCACCTCGATCCTGGGCCAGTCGAACTTCGGGAAGCGGTCGGTCTTGATCGGGTCGGTGTTCGTCAGCGAGAGCGTGTAGCCGCTGCGCCCGTGGAAGGCGCGGGTGAGGTGGAGAACCTTGGTACCGAGCTCCGGGGAGCGCCCCCGCGAGGTGTTGAGGCGGCTCTTCCAGTCGAAGGCGCACTTCAGCGCGTTCTCCACGGCGAGGGCGCCGCCCTCCACGAAGAACAGGTGCGGCAGTTCGGGGTCGCCGAGCACCCGGGCGAACGTCTCGGCGAAGTCGGCCAGGTGGGTGGTGTAGAGATCGGAGTTGGCGGGCTTGTTCGCGGCGACCCGGCCGAGCAGCGCCAGGAACTCCGGATCGTCGTCGAACGGGTTCACCCCGAGGGGCGCCGAGGCGAAGAAGGTGTAGAAGTCCAGGTAACTTCGGCCGGTGTGGGCGTCGACGAGGCGAGACCCCCGGCTCCGTTCGAGGTCCAGCACGAGCCGGTAGCCGTCGACGAGCAGATGACGGGCGAGACGGCCATGAACGTCCATGTACCCTCCACGGTGATCCGAGAAGATGATCCCCCGTCGTTGACACATCTACACGGAGACATTACGTGTTAGATCCGATCCTTGTGAAGATTTTCTTGCATACGCGCTGCCAGAGCGCGGATTTCCGGGCAAGGGGCGACACGGGAGGGCGCGGCCCGGGCGCGGGATCGTACGCCCGGAGCCGGAGCCGGAACCCTGCGGCCCGGCCTCCCCGAATGACCGTTCCCCTTCCCGAAGATCACCCCTCCCGAGCCCACAAACCGGTTAAATCGGCCTATCGTGCGGTAAGGCAGTACGACCGCCAGGAGGAAGTTCGATGTCCCTTCGCGAATCCGCAGCCGACATGCGGGACGAGCTGGTCCGCCTCCGGCACGCCCTGCACCGGGAGCCGGAACTCGGCCTCGACCTGCCACGCACGCAGGAGAAGGTGCTGACGGCGCTGTCGGGCCTGCCCCTGGAGATACGGCTCGGCGAGAGGCTGAGCTCGATCACCGCCGTGCTGCGCGGCTCCCTGCCCGGCCCGACCGTGCTGCTCAGGGGCGACATGGACGCCCTGCCGGTCACCGAGCGGGGCGACGCCGCGGTCGTCTCGCGGATGGCCGGGCGGATGCACGCCTGCGGCCACGACCTGCACACCACCATGCTGGCGGGCGCGGCGCACCTGCTGGCCGCCGGGCGCGACCGGCTCGCGGGGAACGTGGTCTTCATGTTCCAGCCCGGCGAGGAGGGTCCCGGCGGGGCGAAGATCATGATCGAAGAGGGCGTGCTGGACGTGACGGGCGAGCGCCCGGTCGCGGCCTACGCCCTGCACGTGATCAGCTCGATACTTCCCCAGGGCGTCTTCGTGACCCGGAGTGGCCCGATCATGGCCGCCGTGGACAGGTTCACGGTGACCGTGCGCGGCGCGGGGGGCCACGGCGCCTCCCCGCACCGCGCCAAGGACCCCATCCCCGCGGCGTGCGAGATGGTCACCGCACTGCAGACCATGGTGACGCGCGGGTTCGACGTGTTCGACCCCGTGGTCGTCACCGTCGGCAGCTTCCACGCGGGCAGCGCAGACAACGTGATCCCCGAGGAGGCCCGCTTCGAGGCCACGGTCCGGTCGTTCTCCGCCGCCGCGCACGCGCGCGTCCAGGAACGGGCGGTGGCCCTGGTGAAGGGCATCGCGGCGGCACACGGGCTGGAGGTGGACGCCGACTACGAGGTGAGCTACCCGGTCACGGTCAACGACGGCGCCGAGGCCCGCTTCGCGGGGGAGGCCATCCGCGAGGTCTACGGCGAGCGGCGCTTCGTCGAGGCTCCCCAGCCGTTCACCGGCTCCGAGGACTTCTCGTTCGTCTGCGACCAGGTGCCGTCGGCCTTCGTGGCACTCGGCGCCTGCCCGGCGGACGTCGATCCGGGCAGGGCCGCCTACAACCACGCCCCCGAGGCCAGGTTCGACGACGCCGTACTGCCCGACGGGGCCGCGCTCTACGCCGAGCTCGCGACCCGCCGCCTCGCCCTCGCCGCGAGCTGAGCGAACCGGACGGGCCGGGGGCGGGACGAGCGTGAGCTGGGCCGACCGGACGGACCGGGTGCGAACCGGGCGCGGGGCGGGCCGTGCGCGGGTCCGGCGGGCCGTGCGCGGGATGACGCGGGCCGGGCTGGACGGGCTGGACGGGGCCCGTCGGCGCGTCACGCCGCCGCGTAGACCACCAGCGAGACCGCGACGTACTGCGCCAGGTAGGCCGCGACGGTGAAGGCGTGGAAGACCTCGTGGAAGCCGAACCAGCGGGGAGAGGGATCGGGCCGGCGCGCGCCGTACACGATCCCGCCCGCCGTGTAGAGCACCCCGCCGAGGAAGAGCAGGGCCACCGCGGCCACCCCCGCGCCCTCCACGAGCTGGGGCAGCACGAAGACGGCCGTCCAGCCCAGGGCGATGTAGAGCGCGGTCGAGAGCCATCGGGGAGCGGCGGTCCACAGCACCCGGAAGAGGACCCCGACGATCGCGCCGGTCCAGATCACGCCGAGCACCACCGCACTGGCCGCCCCGTCCAGGGCGAGCAGCGCGAACGGCGTGTAGGTGCCCGCGATGATCAGGTAGATGTTGGCGTGGTCGAGGCGCCGGAGCACCTCCTCCGAGCGCGGGGAGAGCGTCCCGCGGTGGTAGGTGGCCGAGATGCCGAAGAGCAGGCCGGAGGTGATCGCGTAGATCGCGGCGGCGAGCCTCGCCTCCAGGGTGGGCCCCAGCGCGACGAGGACGAATCCCGCGACGAGCGCCACGGGCAGCGCCCCGGCGTGCAACCAGCCACGGAGGCGGGGCTTGACGGACTCTGCGAGCGTTTCGGCAAGGATCGGAGCCATGAACCTACGGTAGCGTAAGTTACGCGGCCGTAGGTTGTGATCTGTCCGACATGGGCGTCAACCGGTCGCGGCTGCGCATATGGTTTCCCCTTCGGGTTCACACCAGGGAGAAGAGGACCGGACCGATGGGCAGGCGGGAAGCGCGGGAGCCGATGCCGGGACGGTACCCGGTGACCTTCGGCGAGGTCGATCTCCTGCAGGACCTCGACCGGCCCTCCGGCTGGGTCGTCTCCAAGGACGGCGTGCCGCAGTCGTACGTCGACCTGGACGACGCCACCTACCTCGACTTCGAGTACGTCCGGCTGATGGCCGACGTCATCGACCTCCTCGACGAGGGTCCGCTGGACGCCGTTCACGTGGGCGGCTGCGCCTGCACCCTGCCCCGTTACGTGGCGGCGACCCGTCCCGGGTCCCGGCAGGTCGTCGCCGAGCCGGACGAGGGGCTCGTCCAGCTCGTCAGGGACCAGCTCCGGCTGAAGTCGGTGCCCCGGCTCAAGGTCAGGATCCTCGACGGCCGCACCGCCACCGCCGGGCTCGGCGACGCCTCGGCGGACCTGCTCGTGCTGGACGCCTTCAGCGGTGCCACGATGCCGATCGACCTGGCCACCTCCGAGTACATGGGGGACGTCGCCCGCGTCCTGCGCACGGGCGGCACCCTGCTGATCAACGTCGCCGACGGCAAGGGCCTGGCCTTCACCCGCCGGGTGCTCGCCACCGTCCGCGGCACCTTCCCCCAGGTGGTGCTGCTCGCCGAGCCCGGCGTCATGCGGGGACGCCGCTTCGGCAACCTCATCGTCGCCGCTTCCCGCGTCCCCCTGCCCGTCTCCGACCTGACCCGCAGGGCCGCGGGCGGGCTCACGCAGGCCCGCTGCGTGCACGGCGAGGACATCGTCAATTTCATCGCCGGAGCCCGCCCGCTGAACGACGGCGACGCCGTGGTCGTCCCCGTTCCCCCTCCCGCCGTCTTCGGCTGACCCGCTCGCCGTCCACCCGGCCCGTCCCCTCCCGCCCCCTCAGCCCGGCAGGGCCGGTCCGGCATGCCGGTAGGACGCCTCAGCCCGGCACGGGAGCCCGGGATCCCGGCACGGGAACCCAGGCGCCGACCAGGGTGCCCTCGCCGGGCGTCGAGGAGACGTCGAGGCCGCCACCGAGCGCGGCCATCCGGTCGGCCAGCGCGCTCAGCCCCCCGCGGCCGGGCCCGCCCCGCTCGAAACCCCTGCCGTCGTCGGAGACCGTGGCCCGCAGGCGCCCGCCCGACCAGGCCAGCCGCACCTCGATCCTGGAGGCCTCGGCGTGCTTGAGCGCGTTGGCGACGGCCTCGCTGACCGTGAAGTACAGGGCTCCCTCGATCTCGTCGGGGAAGCGCCGCGAGCGGAGCGCCGGATCGGCCGTCACGGTCGTGGTCACCGGCAGTCGCGAGCAACGTTCCTCGACCGCCTCCGCCAGGCCGCCCTGGCTGAGCACGGACGGGTGGATGCCCGCCGCCAGTTCCCGCAGGTCGGCGAGGGTCTGGCGGGCCTGCTCACGCAGGAGCGCCAGGCTGCCCGCGCCACCGCCGGTGGCGCGGGCCAGTTCCAGTCCCGCGATCAGCGCGACGAGCTGCTGCTGCGCCCCGTCGTGGATGTTGCGCTCGATCCGCCGCCGCTCGGCCTCCTGGGCGTTGACCAGGCGTGCCGCCAGCCTCGCGCTCTGGATCGCCAGCCCGATCGGCACCGCGAGCGAGCCGAGCAGCCTGCGGTCCTCGGCGTTGAAACGTCCCGCGGCCTTGGGGCCGCAGGTGATGTGCCCCAGCCCCGCCGGGACGGTGAGCACCGCCTCTCCGTCCTCCCCGCCCGCCACCACCCGCGTGCCGTCCGCGAGCGTCACGGCGGCCCACCGCGTCTCCAGGCCCGCCCGTACGGCCTCCGCCAGCCTTCCCAGCTGTTCCACGGGGTCCGCCTCGTCCAGGCCCGGCCCGAGCTCTGTCAGGAGCTCGTCCACCGTCGGCCTGAGGTCGAAGACCAGGAGGAGCCTGGATCCCCTGACCGCCACCCGGATGTCGAGCAGGTTGTGGCGGAACACCACTGTGGCGATCACCGCGGGCAGCGCGGTCACCGCCGTCATGACGCCGACCCAGCTCACCGCCTGGCCGCTCTGCCCGAAGATCGCTGTCGTCACGGAGCCGCTCAGGGCGGCCACCGCCCCGAGGATCATCCAGCGCAGGCGGCGCCGCTCGACGAGGGTGCCGCGCCGCAGGCGCAGCACGAGGGAGGCCAGCACCGACAGCGCCACGAGGAAGACCACCACCTGCCCGAGCCCGCCCACCGAGGCGGCGAGCAGCCCGGCCGTGCCTTCGAGCCCCACCGGGTTGCCGTGCGGAAAGGTCAGGGCGTAGATCTCGTCGGGGCTCAGCAGGACGCCCAGCCAGTGCAGGAGGATCGCCACCCCCGCGATCCAGGCGACCGGGCGCCAGCGCGGCGAGGGCAGCCTGCCGTCAGGGAAGATCAGCGGGATGAACACCCAGCTCAGGCCGTAGAAGCCGGAGAACAACGAGGCCAGCAGCGCGCCGGCCACGGCGAAGGGGCCGTGGACGTCGTCGTACGCCACCAGGACGCCCACGCCGAGGCCGCCGAGACCGAGGCAGCAGGCGGTGACCAGCAGCAGCCAGCCGTAGGGGTTGTCGGGGCGCCTGACCGCGATGAGCAGGCCGACCGAGGGCAGGATCACGCAGGCCACGATGAACAGCCACTGGCTGAGCGGCACGGGCACACCGGCCTCCAGCACGCCGCCCACGACCATCCCGGCCACCGACACCGCGGCCATGGACGCGGCGAGGACGCGGACCGGGGCGGACGCCGACGGGCCCGGCGGTGACGCGGATGCCGGAACGGTTCGAGGGGCCGTGGACGTCATGGGACGTAGGGTGACCTGCCGCGGGCTCCGCCGTCCAGGGGGTTGTCCGCACAGCCGGTGCGGTTCGCCGCACCGGCGGGACGGAGGACCGCCGGGTGTCGCGAGCCGGGAACGCTTTCTAGTTTCGGATGAGGGCCATCGGGGAGATGGCCGCAACGCCGGAGAAAATCCCGAGGAGCATCTCATGCGGTTGCCGTTCCGATCGAAGCGCCTGCTCGCCGTCGCCGTCGCCGTCACGGCCGTTCCGGTGATGACCCTGCCTCTGGCCGTCCCCGCGTCGGCGGTCACGGCCGGGGCGGGGACGGCCAGAGCGGTCACGGCCGAGGCGGCCACGGCGGGGAGACCTCTCGCCGAGCCGGAGATCCCGGACAGCCCCGCCGGCCGGCAGCTGCGCTGGTTCCTCGGCGCGCCGGACCGGGCGCCGCTGGCGGAGAGCGAGCTCAAGGAGCATCTCAACTCCGGCTACCTCGCGTCGCTCACGGTCAACGGCGTCAACGCCTTCCTCAAGGCGTCGAAGGGGTTCCGCCTGGAGAAGCTGACCAAGGAGACGCCGTCCTCGCTGGCCGGGACCGGGACGATAGGCGAGCAGGCGTTCACCCTGCAGCTCGGCGTGGACGGCGACGGGAAGATCAACCTGCTCGGGCTGACGCCCCCCGAGCCCTCCGTGCCCGCCGCCCCCAAGAGCTGGAAGAAGCTCGACGCCCGGCTCCGCGAGGTCGCGCCGCGGGTGGGCTTCCTGGCCGCCGAGATCGACAGGCGGGGCAGGTGCGACGTCGCGCACGCCGTGGCGCCGGACACGGCCCGCCCGCTGGGCTCGATCTTCAAGCTGTACGTGCTCGGCGCCGTGGCCGAGAAGATCCGCGACGGCGGGCTGAGCTGGAACACCAAGCTCACGATCAAGCCCGAGTGGAAGAGCCTGGGCGAGGACGGGCTGACGGGCCGCCCCGACGGCAGCACCACCACGGTCGCGGAGGCCGCCAAGCTGATGATCTCGATCAGCGACAACACCGCCACCGACATCCTGATCCACACGGTCGGCCGCAAGGCCGTGGAGGCCAAGGTACGGCGGTGGTCGAGCCATCCCGAGCGGAACGTCCCCTTCCTCACCACGCGCGAGCTCTTCCTGCTCAAGGGCGTGAACCACCCCGCGCAGGCCCGCGCCTACCTGGCGCTCGACACCGCCGGCAGGCGCGCCTACCTGAAGGACACGGTCGCCAAGCAGTCGCTGTCGGACATCGTGCTCTGGCAGAAGCCCCGCGAGATCGACACGGTGGAGTGGTTCGGCTCGCCCCGCGACGTCTGCCGCGCCTACGCCGGCCTTCTCGAGCTGGGCGACAAGCGGGTGAGCGCGGTGATGTCGGCCAACGACGTCGGCCTCAAGCTCGACAGGAAGAAGTGGCCGCTGGTCTGGGCCAAGGGCGGTTCCGAGATGGGAGTCCTCGACCTGTCGTACCTGGCCCGCTCGGCCGGGGGGAGGACCTACGTCGTGACCGTGCTGACCAGTGACCCCGCCGCCGCGCTGGACGAGCGGGTCACGGCCCCCGAGCTGATCTCGCTGAGCCGGGGCGGCTTCGCGCTGGCCACCGGAAAGTAGTCCCGTCTCCCGGGCGGCCGTGAACGGCTGCCGGGGGACGGCGGGAGACGGCCGCCGGACGGGCGGCCGGGTGAACCGGCGGGCTTCGCCGTCGAGGCCGTGGCACTTCGTTGCCACGGCCTCGTCCGTCATGGAATAGTTGAAACATCAACTGAGTTATCACCGGCGAACATCGCCGAAAGGAATCCGCAATGCCGGCCGTGACCGTAGAGAACCCGCTGACCCTGCCCCGCCTGCCGCAGCCGCTGAACGCGACCCGCGAGCGCCAGGTGCTGGCCGTCACCACCGCACCGAGCGGATTCGAGGGAGAGGGCTTCCCGGTCCGCAAGGCACTCGCGACGATCAAGTCCCAGTATCTCGACCCGTTCATCATGATGGACCAGATGGGTGAGGTCGACTACGCGCCGGGCGAGCCCAAGGGCACTCCCTGGCACCCGCACCGGGGTTTCGAGACCGTCACCTACATGATCGACGGCGTGATGGACCACGCCGACTCGCACGGCGGCGGCGGCACGATCTCCGACGGCGACACCCAGTGGATGACGGCCGGCGGCGGCATCCTGCACAAGGAGGCTCCCCCGGAGTGGCTGGTCCAGAAGGGCGGCCTCTTCCACGGGATCCAGCTCTGGGTCAACCTGCCGGGCAGCCAGAAGATGGTCGCGCCGAAGTACCAGGACATCGGCAGGACCAACGTCGTCCTGCTCAGCAGCCACGACGGCGGAGCGCTGGTCCGCCTCATCGCGGGCGAGGTCGATGAGTTCACCGGCCCCGGCTCCACCCGGACGCCGATCACCCTGCTGCACGCCTCCCTCAGTCCCGGTTCCCGGCTGACGCTCCCCTGGCGCAAGGATTTCAACGCGCTCGCGTACGTCCTGTCGGGACGCGGCACCGTCGGTGGCGACCGGCAGCCGATCGAGTCGGGCCAGCTGGCCGTCTTCGACGGCTTCGGCAACCTTCCCGGCCTGGGCACCGACGGCGAGACCATCACGCTCTCGGCGGCCGGCACCCAGGAGAGCCGCAGCCCCAACCTGGAGGTCATCGTGCTCGGCGGCCGCCCGATCGGCGAGCCGGTCGCGCACTACGGGCCGTTCGTGATGAACACCCAGGCGGAGCTGGCGAAGGCGTTCGAGGACTACCAGGCCGGTCGTCTCGGCACCATCCCCGCCGGCCACGCCTGATCGCGGAACACGAGGCCCGGCGTCCGGGATCCGGCGCACGGCCGACCCTCGGGGTCCGATGCGCGGCCCGGCGTCCGGCGCACGGCCGACCCTCGGGGTCCGATGCGCGGCCCGGCGTCGGGATCCGGCGCGGGGCCCGGCATCGGGATCCGATGCGGGCCCGGCCTACGGCGCGGATCGGAACATCGCGGCCGGAGACGCCACGGCCCCGGGCCTCGGGGCCCGCCGACGGGCCCATGCCGGGCCTAGCGTTCGGTGAGGGTGACGCAGGCGACGCGGGGACCGGCATCACCGACATCGGCGCCGGTGGTGCGGGTGGGCTTGGCGTGGATCACGAGCGACCTGGGCAGCCGGCCCGGGACGAGTGCCCAGTCCTGGGTGGTGGTGGCGATGGCGTCGCCCCGGACGTCGGTGGTGAAGTCGAGCCAGACCTCGTTCTCGGGGCTCGCCTGGGCATGGGAGTGCCGATAGTGCGGCCCGGCGTCCTCCGGTTTGAAACCGCACGCGTTGACGTGCAGGTGCGCCCCGTAGGTGCGGCTGTGGAGCATGTCCTTGACGGTGACCCTGGCGGTGGCGAGCACCGCTCCCGACTCCACGGTGACCCGCGCCGAGGCTCCGGGGGGTACCAGCGCGGTGTCGTAGACGATGGCGGAGGCGCGCGGCGCGGGTCTGGTGAACGTGCCGCCCCCGGCGAGCCGGATCCCCTCGGCGCTCGGACCCGCGCTGGGGCTGTGCCCGGCCGGATGGGGCGCGGCGACCTGCTCGCCGCAGCCCGTGCAGAGCAGGGCGACGGCGGCGAGAACTCCCAGAATGCGCATCCACGATCTCCTTGACCGGGCCGGAGAAGAGCAGCGCCCACCATATCGAGTGATCATACGACCACGCTCGGTATTGACCGCTCCCGGCCACGCCGCCCCGGAGATCTACGGCGGGGGCCGGACGGTGTCCGCGCCGCACGGGAAGGCGGAGATCACGGCGGGGGCCGGAGACGCCCGTCGTCGGCCCGCGCGGGGCGGGAGGGATGCAGCCGGCGGCAGCGCCCCCGCCTTGTCGTCGCCGGCCCGCGCGGGGCGGGAGGACGGAGCCGCCTCCATCGGACCCGTCACCACGGCGACGACCGTGGTGTTCCTGGGAAAGGTCCCGCGTTCCGCGAGGGTGAAGACGCCCCACATCATCTTCGCCACGTAGATGCGGTCGAGCGACATCCCGTGCCGGTGGGCGAAGTCGTCGGCGAACGCGTCCAGCTCGGGGGCGCGCCTGGCGTAGCCCCCGGCGTGGAAGTCGTGGTCGATCGTCCAGTTGGCCGACACCTCGCCGTAGGTGGCCGCCTGGAGCCTGGCGACGTCGTCGGCCAGGAACCGCGCTCCCCGCAGGACGGAGAAGCCCAGGGCCCGCCGCCCGGCGGCCAGCCCGGCGGCGATGCCCGCGAGCGTGCCCCCGGTGCCGACGGGGCAGCACACGACGTCGAACGGCATGTCGATCTCCCCGGGGAGTTCGGCGCAGCCGCGGACGGCCTCCTCGTTGCTGCCGCCCTCGGGCAGCAGGTAGAACCGGCCGAACCTCCGGCGGAGTTCCTCGACCACGGGCGCGGTGCCCTTCGCGCGGTAGGTGGTGCGGTCCATGTAGACCAGCCGCATTCCCGAGCGCGCGGCGAAGGCCAGCACGTCGTTGAGCGGCAGGTGCTCCTCGCCCCGAATGACGCCGACGCTCCGGAATCCGAAGCGGGCTCCGGACGCGGCGACGGCCCGTACGTGGTTGGAGTAGGCGCCGCCGAAGGTGAGCAGGGTCTCGTGGCCCAGCTCGGCGGCCCGCGCGAGGTTGTACTTGAGCTTGCGCCACTTGTTGCCCGGCAGGAGGGGGTGGATCAGGTCGTCGCGCTTCAGGATCACGCGTACGCCCGCGCGGGCGAGCCGGGGGTCGTCGAGCTCCTCGAGGGGCGGGGACGGCGTCCGGTCGAGCTCCCGCGGCCCGTGGCCCGGATCGGTCATGATCGGCCGAGGAGCGGTTCAGGCGCCTGCCGAGGCTATCTCGTCGATGCGGGCGGCCAGGGCGAAGTCGAGCTCCGTCAGGCCGCCCGCGCTGTGCGTGCTGAGCGCCAGGTGGAGGGTGCGCCAGCGGATGTCGATGTCGGGGTGGTGGTCGAGCTTCTCGGCCTCGACCGCGATCTCGTCCACGATGCGGATCGCGGCGGGGAAGTCGGCGGCGGTGATCGTGCGGCGGATCTCGTCGCCCTCGCGCCGCCACTCGGGCAGGCCGGTCAGCCGCTCGTCCACCGCGGAGTCGTCAAGCAGGTTCATCCTCCCAGGAGATCATGTCTCCGGCGAAGACGCCAAGCCTGGGCAGGCTTCCGGCGCGGCGGGCCATGGCCATGATGCCCTGGGCCATGGAGGTGGCGCGGCTGGCCCGGTCGAGGAGGGGCTCCAGCTCGGGCAGCAGGCCGGGCAGCCGGGCGAGGCTCCATCCGTGCCAGTCCGACAGGCGGGTGCCGCCGCTGTCGGGGTCTTCCGCGCGGTAGGCCGCCAGGATCGGGCACTCCCGGTGGATGCGCAGCAGCCATCTCTCGATGTCGGCGTTGAGCGCGGCGATCCGGGAGGGGGCGGCGTACAGCCAGCCGTCGTCGCCGATGCGGTCGGACTCGCCGGGGGCGGCCGGGTAGGAGCGGACCACCGTGCCGTGCAGGAACAGGCCGCTGGCCACCATCAGCTGGCGGCCCTCGCACCAGTCGAGCGCCCCGCGCAGGGGCGCCGGGACGGTGTCGACGATGACCGCGCGCTGGGAGGTGCTCGGCTGCCGGGCGAAGCGTACGTGCACCTCGGCCCACATGTAGTAGCTCGCCTCCCCCGCGCCGAAGAAGGGGAAGGGGAAGTCCTGGTCGAGGAGGGCCATGTGTCGGGTTCTCCGTGGGGAGGGGACAGGAGTCGTTCCGAATATGAACGACTCCCGACGACACTCCTGGGATTACTCGCCGGAGCTCGTATTTTGACCGGATCCGGTCATTTGACGGCGCCGGAGGTGAGGCCCGACTGGATCTGGCGCTGGAAGATGATGTAAATGATCATGACGGGGATGATGGCCATGCTCAGCGCGGCGAACAGGCCCGGCCAGTCGGCCTCGTACCCGGCGCTGGTGGAGATGTTGGCAACGCCCTGGGTGATCACCCACTTGCCCTCGACGTTGCCGGTGAGCAGCACGATCGGCAGGAGATACTGGTTCCACTGGCCCAGGATGTTGAAGATCGTGATGCTGATCAGGCCCGGCTTCGCCATCGGCATCATGACCTGGAAGAACGTCCGCGTGTGCGAGCAGCCGTCCATCATCGCCGCCTCGGCCACCGAGGTGGGCAGCGTCTTGAAGAACGCCGACAGGAAGAAGACGGTGAACGGCAGCGAGTAGGCGATGTAGACCAGGATCAGGCCGAGGTGGGTGTCGATCAGGCCGAGGTTCTTCACCACGAAGAACAGCGGGACCAGCGCGAGGAAGACCGGGAACGTCATGCCCGACACGAACAGGAAGTAGATGAGCCTGTTGCCGGGGAAGGTGTAGCGCGCCAGCACGTACGCGGCCATCGAGCCCAGGAGCATGGTGCCCGCCGTGCTGCACGCCACCACGAAGACGGTGTTCAGCATGTACTGGCCGACGTGGGCCTTCTCCCAGGCCCGGCCCCAGGCGTCCCAGCCGAAGGTGGCCGGCAGGGTGATGGCGTCCCCGAAGATCTCGGTGTTGGTCTTGAAGGAGGACAGGAACGTCCAGACGATCGGGCCGACGATCAGGATCGCCCAGACCAGCAGCGCGACGTGGGACAGCGCGCCGAAGATCCCGAGCGGGTTCTTCACGCGGCGTCCGGGGCGGGAGGCGGGCTTGCGCGCCGGGTCCGTGGCCATCAGAACTCGATCCTCTCGCGCCGGGTCACGCGCAGGGTGAGGGCGGCGAACGTGATGGTCATGAAGAACAGCGCCACGCCCATCGCCGACGCGTAGCCGAACTTGGAGAAGCTGAACGCCGTGCGCCAGATCTCCATCGGCAGCACCGTCGTGGAGTTGTCGGGCCCGCCCCGGTCGACCGAGAGGACCTGGACCAGGGCGAAGGCGTCGAACGCGGCGATGCCGAGATAGACCCAGGCGACCTGCATGGTGTCCCACAGCAGCGGGATCGTGATCCTGAAGAACAGGGTGAACCGGCCCGCGCCGTCCAGCGCGGCGGCCTCGAACACGTCCTTGGGGATGGAGGACATGCCGGCCGAGAACAGGACCACGTAGAAGCCGACGGCCTGCCAGACCATCACCGCGATGATCGACAACAGCGCGATGTCCGGGTCGATGAGCCAGCCGACCGGGTCGACGCCGACCTTGCCGAGCAGGCCGTTGATCACGCCGGTGCCGTCCGGGCGGTAGATCGCCTGGAAGAGCACCCCGACGATGGCCACGGCCAGGACCTGGGGCAGGAAGAAGATCACACGATAGACCTTCGAGCCCCAGATCCCGGTCATCCGGCCGCCCCGCTGCCCGCCGCTCAGGTTGAGCAGGAAGGAGAAGAACAGGGCGATCACGATCGTGACCAGCGGCATGACAAGCAGCAGAACACCGTGGTGGCGCACCGCGGCCCAGAAGACCTCGTCGTCAAAGAGCCTGGTGAAGTTCTCCAGACCGATGAACTGGGGATTCGCCGAGATGCCCTTCCAGTTGGTCATCGAGATGTAGAAAGCCTGTATGTACGGGCTGATCACGAAGACCACGTAGAGAAGGACCGGCGCGGCCAGAAAGCCGACGATGAACGGATACTTGCCCTGCCGCATCGGGAGCTACACCGTCCGGTTCTGCTTGGTGATGGACGAGTCGGCCTTGGTCTTGTCGGCGGCCTTCTGCATCTTCTCGCAGAACTCGTCGGCGGAGATGCGGCCGAACATGAGCGCGTTGGTCTGCTTGCGCAGCTCGGTCTCGAACTCCTTGTACCAGTTCTCGAAGCTGCTGAAGGTGACGATGTTCTGGCCGGCGGCGGTCTGCGCGGCGCTGAGGCTCGCGTTGCCGGGCGACAGCTCCAGGCCGTCGGCGGCACCGGTCACGACGGTGATGTTGCCCGACTTCTCGGTGAAGCCCTTCGCGCCCTCCTTGGAGAGCATGATGCGCAGGTACTCCAGGCCGCCCTTGGGGTTCTTGGCCTTGGCGGGGACGATGTAGGCCTCGCCGGCGGCGGCGCGGATGGCCTCGAACGGCATCTTGTCGGCGGCGGTGACGCTGGGCGTGGGCGTCAGCGCGTACTTGAAGGTCTCCGGGGTCTGGGCCTTCTGCTCGTTCTCCAGCCAGGAGCCCGACGGGTACAGCGCGACCTTGCCCTGGTTCTGGCGGAGCTGCACCTCGGTGTGGATCAGGCCCTCGAAGGACTTGTCCATGTACTTGGCGATCTCGGCCCAGGCGGCGGCGGACTGCTTCATGGCGTCGCGCTGCCAGACACCGTCGACGAGGTTGTCGACGTCGACCAGGATCTGGTTGCCCTCGATCTTCGCGGCGGAGATGAGGATCATCCAGTACGCGTAGTAAGCGGCGTTCTTGCCCGCGTACGCGAAGGGGGTGATCCCGGCGGCCTTGGCCTTCTCGGCGAAGGTCTTGAACTCCTCGAAGGTCTTCGGCGGGGTCCAGCCGTTCTTCTCGAACAGCGCGGAGTCGTACCAGAGGCCGTACGCGGAGAAGACGTAGTTCATCAGGTAGGGCTTGCCGTCGATGAGGCCCGACTCGACGGTGCCCGGCGCGACCATGTCGCGCACCTTCTTGCTCGGGTCGTCGATCGAGGGGGCGTCCCACAGCTCGGTGAGCTCCAGGAGCTGGCCCTCCTGCTGCAGGGCTCCGCTGTCCATCAGGTCGGTGCCGGAGTTGGCGATCATGTCGGGGACGTCGCCGCCGGCGAACCGCGGCTGCAGGGTCTGCGCGATCTGCTGGGTGGCGACGTGCTTGATCTGGGCCTGCGGGAACGCCTTCTTGTACAGCGGCTCGTGGACCTCGGTCGCGTAGCTGTCACCCAGGCCGCCCTTGAAGATGACGACCTCGAGCGGCGCGTCCGCCGCGACGCCGAACGGGTTCTTCGCGGAGACCGCGCCGCCCGCGGAGGGGGCGGCGGAGGCCGGGGCCGCGGGGGCCGCGCCGCCGCCGGTGGCGCAGGCGGTGAGCAGTCCGGCGCCGGGGCCGGCGATCAGAGCGCTCATGCCGATCCGGCGGAGCATCTGCCGCCGGGTGATATCTCCGGGCGTACCGGCCGAGTTGGACATGTAACCCTCCTGAACGGGGGATCAATTAGGAAAGTTTCCTAAACGTTTGCCCGAAGGTACGTACCCCCGGAGTCCACCGTCAAGAGCTCGTATCCGGTCTAGACCGAGCCGTGATGTCCTCGCGGCCTATCCGGTAGAAACCAGACGCCAAGGAAGTGCAATCCAATGACAGAACGGCACACAGTAGCCGATATTTCCCGGCAAACCGTTGACGCGCGGCCGATGGGAAGGTAAAGGAACCATGCCCCCCGGTCATCGAGGAGCAACAACCGGTCTAGACCAGATAATGGGGGTTTGCCGCCTGATACCGCAACCCCCTACTTTTGGGAACATGTTGCTGGCCGAGCAGCGCCGACTGCTGTGTGAGTACGGCCACCGGGCCGCCACGACCGGACTGGTCGTCGGGACCGCGGGAAATCTCAGCGTGCGCGCGGGCGATCTGGTCGCCGTGACGCCCAGCGGCGTCTCCCTCGACCGGCTGGAGCCCGAGGCCTGCCCGGTCGTCGACATCGAGGGCCACCTCGTCGAGGGCGACCTGCGGCCGTCCTCGGAGACCCCCATGCACCTGGCGGTCTACGCGGCCACGGGCGCGGGCGCCGTCGTGCACACCCACTCCGTGTTCGGCACCGTGGTCGCCACGACCATGAGCGAGCTGCCGCCGATCCACTACAACGTCCTGCTGCTCGGCGGGGCCGTCAGGGTCGCCGAGTACGCCACCTACGGCACCCCCGAGCTCGCCGCCTCCGTCAGGGCGGCCCTCAAGGACAGGCGTGCCGCGCTGCTGGCCAACCACGGCGGGGTCACGATCGGCGACGACCTGGACGGGGCCTTCGAGGCGACCCGGCTGCTGGAGTGGCTCTGCGAGGTCTACGTACGGGCCAGGAGCGTCGGCGAGCCCCGCGTGCTCACCGAGGAGCAACTCGCCGCGGTGGTCCGGCGCGCCTTCGACCCGCCCACCTTCCCCCGCCGCGAGGACTGACCACGGCACGACCACCTGTCCGACCGGCACACCGCCGGACTTCCCGTCGCGAGGACTGACCGCATGCCCCTTCAGCTCACCGGCGCCCCGAGCGATCCGGACCTCATCCGCCTGCCCTGGGACGTCCCGCTGGAGCAGTGGCCCGAGCACCGGCTGGTCTCCCTGCCCCGCGGCATCTCCCGGCACGTGGTGCGCTTCGCCCGCCTGTCGGGCAAGGTGTACGCGATCAAGGAGATCAGCGAGTACTACGCCAAGCGCGAATACCGCCTGCTGTGGGATCTGAGCCGGATGGACACCCCGTCCGTCGAGCCGGTGGCCGTGGTCACCGGGCGGACCGACGCGAACGGCGAGCCGCTCGACTCGGCGCTCATCACCCAGCACCTGCAGTTCTCCCTGCCCTACCGCGCGGTCATGTCGGGTACGGTCCGGCCGGAGACGCTCAACCGGCTGCTCGACGCCCTGGCCGTACTGTTCGTGCGGTTGCACCTCAGCGGCTTCTACTGGGGCGACTGCTCGCTGTCGAACGTCCTGTTCCGCCGGGACGCGGGCTCCTTCGCCGCCTACCTGGTCGACGCCGAGACCGGCGAGCTGCACCCCATGATCAGCGAGGGCCAGCGGCTGTACGACATCGACGTCGCGCACACCAACATCTTCGGCGAGATGCTCGACCTGGAGGCGGGCGAGCTGCTGCACCCCTCCATCGACCCCGAGCAGGTCGCCGACTCGGTCGTCCGCCGCTACCACCGCCTCTGGAGCGAGCTCACCTCCGACGACATCATCGACGAGGTCGACTGGCACATGATCGACCAGCGGATCCGCCGGCTGAACTCCCTGGGGTTCGACGTCGCGGAGATGATGGTCCGCCGCAAGGCGGGCACCGGCCGGCTGATCGTCCGGCCCAAGGTCGTGGACGCCGGGCACCACCAGCGCAGGCTGTTGCGGCTGACCGGCCTGGACGTGGAGGAGAACCAGGCCAGACGCCTCCTCAACGACCTCGACTCCTTCCGCGTGTCGCACGGCCTCCGCCACGAGGACGAGGCGATCGTGGCCCACCGCTGGCTGGCCGAGGTGTTCCAGCCGACGGTGCTGGCCGTGCCCCAGGAGATGCGGGGCAAGCTGGAGCCCGCCCAGTTCTTCCACGAGGTGCTCGACCACCGCTGGTACATGTCGGAGGAGGCCGGGAACGACGTCGGCCTGCCCGCCGCGGTGAATTCCTATGTGAAGAACATTCTTGTTTTCAAGCCGGACGAAAAGGCATTCATCACCGACGAGCCAACGGGTTGATTTCCATCCAGGGTGTATAACTTCCTACTCAGTTGGAGAATCGTACGCCTTCTCCTATCAAAGCCCTAGCCAGGAAGGCCGGTCACCGAGGGATTTCCCTACGCTGACCGGGCGACGCTTGAAGTCGCTGGCGAGGGAGAGCACGTGCTCGGAATCGAAGACTGCCTCACTGAGGTAATGGCCATCCCCGGCGCCCTGGACGCGATCCTCATCGATCAGACCAGCGGGACCGCGGTGGCCACCGGCGGTGCGAGCCGCCACGCCGACGTGGAGAGATCGGCCGCGGGGTTGAGCGAGACCCTGCGCGCGACCCTCGACGGGCTCGCCTTCGCCTCACCCGGCGGTACGGTCCGGATCAGCGACATGATCATCACCACGGACGGCGGCCACCATTTGCTGCGGCCGATGGAAACGCTTTTCGACGGCCCTCTGGTCATTTATGTCAGGCTCGATCTCGAACGCTCGAACCTGGCCCTGGCCCGCCACCGTCTCCAGGCCCTTTCCGGCCGTCTGATATCGACGTGAAATCATGCCGAACGTCGAGAACATCCTCAGCGGGCTCGCCGGCGACCACGCCACCGGTTCCCTGCGGCTCGGCAAGGCGGGGGTCATCTACCTCACCGACGGTCGCGTGACCTACGCCGAGAGCGCGGCGGCCCCCCGGCTGGAGGACCTGCTGGGCGCCTGCCGCGGGATATCCGCCCACGCCGTACGTCAGGTCAGGCAGGCCGCCGGACGCCGGCCGCCGGACGCGCGGACCCCCCAGCCGTCGGGGGGCGAGCAGCTGGTCGCGCAGGGCCTGCTCACCCGCGGGGAACTGGAGTTCTGCGTGCTGAGCGCGGTGCTCGACGCCGCGTACTTCCTGCTGCAGGCCACCGGGCACCGGCCCAGGTTCCGGCGGGGAGAGCTGCACTGGCTCGGACCGCAGTGGTACTTCGACGCGACCGGCCTGCTCCGGGAGTGCGAGCGAAGGAAGGCACAGTTGGAACAGACCTGGCCGTCCGCGGAGCTGGACACGCTCCCGGTCGTCCCGCTGGGGCGCATCAGCGCCCAGCGGGTGGTGCTGAGCTCGCTCCAGTGGGAGGTGCTCGTCGGAGCCGACTGCACGGCGACCCCGGCCGACCTGGCGCGCAAGCTGGGCCGTCCCGCGTACTCGGTACTGCTCGCCGTACGGCAGCTCGCCTCGTCCGGGCTGCTCCGCCTCCCGGAGCCCGCTCCGGCGGAGACTCCCGGGACTGCCGGGACTCCCGGGACCGCCGGGACTCCCGGGGCGCCGGACCCGCTGCCCAGGCGGACGAGGGGTGCCACGGAGATCCCCGCGGCCGCCGCGGGTTCTCCTGAGACCTCGGAGTGGCTCCCCAGGGCGAACGGGGACCCGGCCGACGTCAACCTGCTCATCCGGCTCAGGAACGCATTGGAGGCCATGACTTGAGCGACTTGAGCGACTTGAGCCCGGTCACATGCCGATAAGGCTGCGGACGCTGAAGCTGATCGGAAGGAGGATGCCGGTGGAACTGCGTGAGGAGATACGGCGCGAGATGGCGGCGCTGCGAGAACGCATACCCGACGTGAACGGAAGCATCGCGTGCAGCGTCGACGGTCTGACGATAGCGAGCGACCTGGAAAGGGACACCGAGCAGACCGGGGCGCTCTCCTCCGCGGTGCTGGCCCTCAGCCGCCGGATGACGAGCATGGCCGGCAAGGGCACCTTCGAGGAGACGTTGATCTCCGGCACCAACGGCTACGCGGCGTTCTACGCCGCCGGACCCAAGATCGTCCTCACAGTCCTGGCGCGCCCGGGGACCAACCTCGGGCTGCTCCGGCTGGAGGGCCGCAAGACGGCGGCCAGGCTGGCCGCCGCCAGCTCGCGCACATCGATACCCCAGTGATCGGAGACAGCAATGGGCAACATGGACATCTCGCTCAAGGAGATGATGACGATCGACGGTGCCGTCGGCGCGGTCGTCGTCGACTACAACAGCGGGATGGCGCTGGGCGCGCTCGGCGGGTCCAAGGACCTCGACCTCCAGATCGCGGCCGCGGGTAACACCGAGGTCGTCAAGGCCAAGATGCGGACCATGGAGTCGCTCGGCCTCAAGGACGGCATCGAGGACATCCTCATCACGCTCGGCACGCAGTACCACGTGATCCGCCCGATCGCGGGCCGGAGCGGCAAAGGGCTGTTCCTCTACCTGGCTCTCGACCGGAACCGGGCCAACCTCGCGCTCGCGCGGCACACCCTGCGCGGCATCGAGGAGAAGCTCGAAGTCTGATCCTCCGGTGCGGTCCGCGCCCCGGGAGGCACGGACCGCACCGGAGTCCTTTCCGCGTCTTTTCTGAGCGTTCCCGGAGGACTCCGGCGGAGGACTCCGGAGGGCGCCGGCTCAGCTCTTCCCGGCGCCGATCTCGGCGGCGCGGGCACCGGCGACGGCCACGCCGGCCGGGGCGTGCCAGGAGGCGGGCTCGACCATGACCTTGGGCTTGCCGGCCCACGGCCGCACCGCCGCGCTCACCGGCTGGGTCTGCACGCCTATCCCCAGTTGCTGGGCCTTGGCGAAGACGACCGTCGGAGGCTTGGCCGGGCTGGTGTCCCTGCGGCTCCAGGCACCGGTGGAGAACGCGACGGGGTGGTTCTTTATCCCCGTACCGTCACCCCACTTGGTGACCACGTACTGGATGTCGATGTGGCCCATCCCGCCGTTGCCGTCCACGCCGAGCGTGCTGGCGTTGAACGTTCCACCGGTCAGGTCGGCGAAGGTCTTGGCGTCGATGTCGATCATGATGCCCTGGTTCGAGGGGGAACCGGGGCCGCGGTCGCCGACGAAGAACTTGGCCTTCTTGCCCTTGTAGATGAGGTAACCCTCGGTGAGCAGGGGCCAGCTCGGGCTGGCGATCATGCCCTTCTGCATCGGCCGGCCGCTGGCGGGCAGCCCGGTGTCACCGGCCCGGCCGGAGGAGTCGTCCCAGAAGTAGGAGGCCGTGGTCGCGCCCTGGAGGAGGACGGACTCGGCGCTGGCCTTCGCCACCCCGACCTCGGGGTCGGCGGTGGCGGCGAAACAGGTGGAGGTGGGCAGCGCCACCGCGACACCGGTGGCGGCGAGGACGCTCGCGCCGACCAGGGCGGCGGCGGCGAGGCGGTTTCCGCGGGACTTGTTCTTCTGCCAGGTGAACTTGCTCAGGCCGTTCTTGTGCAAACCAAAGATGGGACGCATGGAGAAAAGGCTCTTTCGCGAGGGAACGGGGCAGCCACGTGCGACACACCGGAGTGGTGCGGTGGCGGGGACGCGCTCGTCGGAAAAGGGGGCGTAGCCGGAATCTCAGGCAATCGCTACGCGGAGCACGATCTGGAAGGTGCCGCGATCGGGCGCGGCGAGAAGGTACGGGGGGAAGGGGGAAAAGTTCAGGTGGCCGGCACGGACAAGGGCTGCACCGACGTGGTAACGCGGTGATCCATGAGGGGATCTCCTCTCCATCTCGTCTACCGGGTTAGCTGACGGGTTCGGGCGGTGGAGTTGCCCTACCGCCGCGTGGTCGCGGCGGATTCACCCCGGAAACGTGGTTCCCCGGCTCCGGGGCCCCTGAGGGACCCTCGGGATTCGACGTCGGCCGGCCGCTCCCTCTTGTGAAGGGCAGGTCGCCAACCGATAACTGTGGACACTACCCACCCAAACCGGACAAAGCAAAGCAAACACCATGAAAACCCCAGAAGATCTACCTACAAGCTTCAAGGAAGCCTCATCGATCGCCCCGCCAGGCCAACACCCGCCCTACCAGCACGGATGTCTCCCCCATCTCGGGATCCACCCCCGGAACCCCGTCCCGGAGCCCATTCCAGGGCCCCGCCCCCGGAGATCCACACGGGGAACATCCGCCCCGCGGGCCCGTCCCCGGCCGGTCCCGTCCCGTCCCGTCCCGTCCCGTGAAGGTTCACCCAAGGTCCCGCCCCGCAAAGGTCCGTTCAAGGAGAGCCCGTCCCGCGGACCGTCCCCGGCCGGCCGGTTCCGCCAGGTTCCAACCGGTCCCGCCCGGTCCCGCTCAGTCCCACCAGAACGACCAGGCGTTCCTGCCCTTGATCTGCTCGGCGTAGTCGATGAGGTTCCCCGCCCCCTGGATGATGCTGTCGGGGCAGAACGTCCAGTGCTCCGCGGCGACGTGCAGGGCGTGCTCGGAGGTGGTCGGGGGCGCGGCGACGCTGAGGTCGAGGGTGTTGAAACCCATGCCGACCACCCGCACCCCGAACCTGTCCTCCCAGCTCCGCACGACGGCCGCGAGCGGGACCATCCACTCGTTGTGGTTCAGGGCGCCCTGCCAGCCCATGACGGCGAGGGCGTCGGCCCCGCGCTCGACCGCGACGAGCCCGAGAGGGGTCCTGCGCTCGGCCACCAGCCCGGCGTACCAGTCGGCGACCACGCCGGGGTCGGCGGCGAGCCTTCCCGAGGGGGCCGGGCCGGGACACTCGGGGCCGAAAGGGTCGAGCAGTTCCAGCTGGTCGAGGTTGGCCTTGGCGATCCAGTCGGACCAGACCTCGGCCATGAACGCGGCGGCGTGGTAGTTGTCGATCTGACCGGCCGTGTCCGGGGCGATCTGGCCGGCCGACCAGGGCTGGACTGAGTCCTCCAGCAGCACCGGCCACAGGCCCGACCGCTCGTGCTGGGCCCTCAACCGCGCCCAGTACTCGCCGGAGACCGCCACCTCGCTGAGCCAGAACGCCGGACGGCGACGGACGGCGAGCTGGGCGTAACCGGGGTCGGGCCACACCACGTCCCCCGGCGGCAGCTCCACCGAGAGCCTCCGGCCGCCGCCCCCGCCGAGCCCGTCGCCGTCCTCGCTCCCGTCGGCTCCATCGGCGAACAGCTGGCCCAGAACTGGCGGAAGTCGCTCGCTCTCGCAATCGCTCATCTCTACCGATCCGATCCTGACCACGGACCAATTTTGGCCTGTCAACCATCCCGAGGGACAGTTCTGCCCTGGTCCAGGCAAAAATTATCGGTAGTGGGGAGAAACGGAACCGGGCGGGTGCCCGTCCTCCGCCGTCCCGCCCGGCAGGTCGGCCACGGTTTGTTGTGCAGTGCAGAACGTTGTGCTGCAAAGTGGCCGCAGGACGGTGTACTCGCCTACCTTGACCAGGTATTCGATTGCCGGATCACAATGGGAAGCCGCGATGAGTGAGCCCGCCCCGGAACGCAACCAGTCGGCCTCGCTCCGACGTGCCCTCGCCGTCCTCGGGCACGTACGCGACCACGCGGGCGCGGGCCACGGCCTGTCGCTCACCCGGCTCGCCGAGGCGCTCGACATGTCCAAGAGCACGGTGCTCCGGCTGGCCGCCCCGCTCATCGAGGCCAGGCTCCTGGAGCGTGACCGCAGGAGCGGCGCCTACCGGCTGGGCAGCGGCGCCCTGCACCTCGGGCAGGCCTACCTGGCCACCCTCGACCTGCGGACGGTGGCCGCCGAGGAGTCGCACCGCCTGATGGCGGAGGCCGGGGAGACCGTCCACCTCGTGGTCTACGACCCGCCCGACGTGGTCTACATCGACAAGGTCGAGAACGAGACCAACGTGCGCATGGCCTCGCGCATCGGCAGCCGCAATCCCGTCTACCGCACCGCCGTGGGCAAGGCGATCCTCGCCTGGCAGCCGGAGGAGGCCGTCGAGGAGATCGTGGCCGCCGGGATGCCGCACGTCACCCGGTACACCATCACCGACGCCGCGCGCCTGCGCGCCGAGCTGGGCCGGATCCGGCAGCGGGGCTACTCGGTCGACGACCGCGAGAACGAGCCCGAGGTGCGCTGCGTCGCGGCACCGATCTTCAACCACAACGACGTCGCCACCTCGGCGATCTCCATCTCGGGTCTCACCTCCCGGATCACCGCCGCGCGGGTGCGGGACCTAGGTCCCCTGGTGGCCGAGACGGCCCTGCGCATCTCCAGAAAGCTCGGGTCGACCCGTTGACCGACTCCGGAAAGCCCGGGTCGACCCGTTGACCGACTCCGGAAAGCCCGGGTCGACCCGTTGACCGACGAAGCCCGCCCGCCGACTCCTTAAGGACCCGCTTTCCATGACTGATCTGGTAACGCTCGGTGAGAGCATGGCGCTGTTCACCGCGCGGCGCACCGGCCCGCTCAGGCACGCCCGCGACTTCGGGCTCGGCGTGGGCGGCGCGGAGTCGAACGTGGCCATCGGCGTCGCCCGCCTCGGCGGGCGCACGGCCTGGATCGGCAGGGTGGGCGCCGACGAGTTCGGCGAGCTGCTGCGCTCGACACTGGCCGGCGAGGGCGTCGACGTGCGGGGGATGCGGGTCGACCCCGGGGCGCCCACCGGCCTGATGATCAAAAGCAGGCGCACGGCCGAGATGGTCGACGTGCGCTACTACCGCTCGGCGAGCGCCGGATCCCGGTTGTGCCCCTCCGACCTGGACGTCTCGCTGATCCGCTCGGCACGCGTGCTGCACGTCACGGGCATCACGCTCGCGCTGTCGGCGTCCGCCGCCGAGGCGGTGCGGGCCGCGATCGCCGAGGCTCGCGACGCGGGCGCGATCGTGTCGATGGACGTCAACTACCGCCGTGCCCTGTGGACGCCCGCCGAGGCGTCCGCCGCGCTGCGCGAGACCGTCGCCTCCGTGGACGTCCTGTTCGCGACCGAGGCCGAGGCCCGGCTGGTCGTCGAGGGGGACGACCCGCTCACCCTGGCCGGAGCCCTGTCGGCCCTCGGCCCGCGCCACGTCCTCATCAAGCGCGGCGCCCTCGGCGCGATCGAGCTCTCCGACGGCGCCGTACGGCACGCGGAGCCCTACCGGGTCGTCGAGCTCGACCCGGTGGGCGCCGGGGACGCCTTCGCCGCGGGCTGGATCGCCGAGACCCTCGCCGGGGCGACCCCCGAGCGGCGGCTGGCCACGGCCTGTGCCGCGGGGGCCTTCGCCGTCACCGCCGACGGCGACTGGGAGAGCCTCCCCCGCCGCTCCGACCTGGACCTGTTGCGCCCGGCCGACGCGGTCGGCACGGTGGACGCCGTCAGCCGCTGACCCGCGCCCTTCCCGGGAGCGGCGGCCCGCGGTGCGGGGCGAGACGCCGGGCCCGTGGCGACGGCGCCTTAGTCGATCTTGCTGAGGTCGATGACCACGCGCTGGTCCCCGAGCCGGTAGCTGATCAGCCGTTCACCGCTCATCCCGGCCCCCGGACCCGGCATCTGCAGGCCGTTCTTGTCGGGACGGACCCCGAAATCGCCGGATCTGCCGGTGACCAGATCGTGCAGGAAGGCACCCTCCGAGTTTCTCTCCTTGCGGTAGGCCGAACTCTGGAAGCGGCCCACGAAATCGCCGGGCGCGTGGGCCGGGACGAACGGCAACGCCTTCTCCTGGGAACCGTCGCGCAGCCGGTGGAAGAACCTGTGGTCGGCCTTCCTGCCGATGCACGCGGTCAGCCCGCATTGCACGCCGAGCTCACCGGGGTTGACCACTGCCGTGCGTTTCTCCCCGGTCTCCACGTTGAGCAGTTCGGCCAGGGCCGTCAATTCGGCGGAGGTCGTCTCTTCGTGGAAGTCGAACATCCCGGCCGTACCGACCCACGGCCAGCGCATGACGTGATGTCTCTCCGCGCCCGCGACGGGCTTCACCGCCCCGCCCCCGAGGGGGACGGTGAAGACGCCGTCGCTCTCCCTGAAGGAGAAGGCGATCCTGCCGTCGCCGGTCACGGCCGGCGGGTCGAGAGCCTCGTCCGCGCCCTCCTCGCTGTTCCGGTGCGAGGCCACGAGCCGGGCCTCGCCGCCGGCGAGCGGGGCCGCCCACAGATCGGCGAGCTTCTCGTCACCGATATCGCGGGTCGTCCACCAGACCACCTGTCCGGCGCCGATGGTGAAGTCGAAGGCGAACGTCACCGTCCCCTTCGGCGTGGGAATGTCGGTGATCTTGCGGATTTTCGCGCTGTCCATGTCGTAGGCGTAGAGGGCGTCGGACTTCTCCAGACTCGACCAGGTCCCGGTGAGCAGCGTGTGGTCGTCGATGAAGGCGTGCGGCCGGAGTTCGCGCCCGTCGGGCAGCAGGGCCGGGATCTTCCTGACCGCCTGCGGCCAGACCTTCTCGACAGGGTCCGGAATCTCGAACGCCTCGCCCGGGAGGCGCGGCTCCGCGGTCCCGGCGCTCGACACGGCCGTCGGGTCCGCCGCCGTCGGGTCCGGGCCGTTCGCGGCGCCGCGTACCACCACCGCGAGCCCGCCCGCCACCACCGCCACGGCGACGGCCGCGGCCAGGGCCCGCGCGCGCGCCCCGCGACGCCGGGAGCGGGTCACGATGCGCGCGGACAGGCTGCTCGGCGCGTGCGGCGCGCGCTCGGAGGCGTGGCCGAGGGCACTGCGGAGGTTGGCTTCCAGGTCGTCGTTCATCGGGTGCTCCCGTTGGCCGCTGCGGGATGGGGTACGGCGGAACGAAGCCTGTTCAGGCCGAGCGACGCGTGACTGCGGACGGTCCCCCGGGAGATGCCGAGAACATCGGCGATCTCCACGTCGGTCAGCTGCTCGTAGTACCGCAGGACGAGTACGGCCCGCTGCTTGCGGGGCAGACCTTCGAGCGCCCGCCACAGCCCCTGCTCCACGTCGGAGGGCAGCACGTCCAGATGAGCCCGTTCCGGAAGGTCCCAGGTGAGCCGCTCGCGACGGCGCAGCCGCCAGGTGCCGATGTGCAGCCGAGCCATGATCATCCTGGTGTAGCTCTCCGGATCGCGCTTGCGGCGCACCCGGGACCACGCCCGATGCAGCCGGATCAGCGCCTCCTGGGTGAGATCGGCCGCGTCGTGAGGGTCACCGCTGAGCACGTAGCCGTAACGCAGCAGCGCATCCGCCCGCTCAGCGACGAAGTCCGTGAAACGGGATTCGTCGTCCAATTGCCTTCGCCCTTACGAGTCCGTCACAGCTTTCCGATTCCGTCACAACTCAGACGGACTCGGCGGCGAAACTGTTGAATCCGGCGAAGAAAGACGTCGCCGTCACCCGCTCCCCACGGTCTGCCACGGCCCGCTAGAGCTCGAAGAGCACGAGCCGATGCCGTGCCGCCATTTCCAGCACCACGCGGCACACCTCTCCGGCCCGGGGGAAGACGGCGTTCATCAGCACGAAGTCCTCACCCACGGTCAGCGGCTCGGACCACGGCGAGGTGCCGTAGTTCTCGGCGGTCAGGTCCGGGAAGAGCGCCGTCAGCTCCTCGTAGAAGGCCGCCACCTCCGGGCGCGGCTCGCCGGGGGCGGCTCCGCTCTCGTCCCAGGCGAGATACCGGAGAAGGGCCTCCCGCGCGGTGATCGGTTCGGTCCCGAACCAGACTCCGAGATCAAAGCTCACACCACGTCCTCGTTCTCGCCTCGTCCGCCCGGCCGTCGAATCCTACGTGCCCGGCGGACGCCTGATATGCGCGGACGGTACGGAAAGATCGACGCCTGCCGGCCGCCCGGTCGCGCGTGGCGGCGGTTCTGTCGGTGGCGGACCGTACCCTGACGTCATGATCATTGTCTCAGGCTGGATCCGGGTGGACCCCGATGCCCGTGACGGCTACCTCCGGGGGTGCGTGAGCGTGGTCGAGCAGGCGCGCGCCTCGTCCGGCTGCCTCGACTTCACGCTCGGCGCCGATCTCGTCGACGCCGGCCGGATCAACGTCTACGAGCGCTGGGAGTCGGCGGAGACCCTCGACGCCTTCCGGGGTTCCGGGCCGGG
Source organism: Streptosporangium sp. NPDC023825 (assembly GCF_040639575.1). Lineage (NCBI taxonomy): Bacteria > Bacillati > Actinomycetota > Actinomycetes > Streptosporangiales > Streptosporangiaceae > Streptosporangium > Streptosporangium sp. NPDC023825. Next base: position 187,578 of record NZ_JBFAAE010000008.1, read on the forward strand.
CGACGACCAGGAGGCGGTGATCCGCGACGCCGAGGTGGCGCGCTACCAGATCTCCGGTGTCGGCCCCGCCTGATCCGACGGGCCGGTGGGGCTCCTTTCCTGTACGGATTTCCTGTAGGACGCCCGGCGTCTCCATGGATCTCCTCCCCGTACGGACGTCGGCGTCTTTATCCGGACAGCCGGGATATCCACTGCTAAAAAGGTGTGATGCGTACCCCGGCGAAGAACACCCCGAAGGCGCCGCGAGTCAGTCTTCCCTACCTGTGCGGGGCGGTGGGCGGACCGCTGTTCGTCAGCGCCTTCCTGATCCAGGGGTTTGTCCGCCCCGACTACGACCCGATGCGTCATCCGGTCAGCTCGCTGGCCCTCGGCCCGTCCGGATGGGCGCAGGTCGCCAACTTCGTCGTCACCGGCCTGCTGATGCTCGTCTTCGCCGTCGGCCTGCGCCAGGACCTTTCCGCCTCGGGACGGCACTCGACCTGGGGACCGTTGCTGATCGGGCTGTACGCGATCGGGCTGATCGGCGCCGGCGTCTTCCCGACCGACCCGGTCAGCGGTTACCCACCCGGCTCGCCCGCGCTGGGCGAGCACACCTGGCAGGGCCGGCTTCACGACTTCCCGTTCTCGTTGCTCGTCTTCGCCGCGCTGACCGCCGCGTGCTTCGTGTTCGCCCGGCGCTTCGCCGGCTGGGGCGAGCCCGGCTGGGCGGTCTACTCGGGGATCAGCGGCCTGGTGTTCATCGGCGCGTTCGTGGTCGCCGGCCTGGGGTTCTCCCAGACCGAGGGATTCGTCGAGCTCGGCGGCCTGTTCCAGCGGATCTCGATCACGGCCGGCTTCTCCTGGGTCAGCCTCCTCGCCGTCCATCTGATGCGAACACCCCGCGGGTCCGTACCGGCGCGACCGGTCTGACCACTCTCCCGATCGCCGGGCGACACGAGAGCGGGCTCCGGGCGTCAGGCCGGGCCGTTGCCCGCGCCCTCTCACCCGAGGCGCCGTGTCAGGCCAGGTTTCCGGCCGGGATCCGTCCCTGGGCGGACCACTTCTGGATCCAGGTCGGGTAGGCGACCGGCGACCGGCCTCGTCGAGTCCGGCGAGATCCTGCCATTCGCCCCGGGACTCGGGGGCGCGGCGGCCCGGGGGCGCACCGGTCCGGCAGACTGGACATGACAGAAAGGGGTCCCGCCATGACCGACAAGCCCATCCTGGAGCCCAGCCCCAGTCATCCGATCACGATCACGGCGAACCCGGCCCGGGTCGTCGTGTCGGTGGGGGGCCAGGTGGTCGCCGACTCGCGGCGGGCGCTGACGCTGCGGGAGGCGGCGTACCCACCGGTGCAGTACGTCCCGATCGCCGACGTCGACCGCTCGCTGCTGGAGCGGACCGACACCGCCACCTACTGCCCGTTCAAGGGCGACGCGAGCTACTACACCGTCACGGTGGACGGGAAGCAGGCGGTGGACGCGGTGTGGTTCTACGAGTCGCCGCACCCGGCCGTCGCCGAGATCAAGGACCACGTCGCCTTCTATCCCGACCGGGTCGACTCCATCGTCGTCGAGTAGCCACCCGCCCGAACTCGAGGCGCTTTCCCTGTGCTTTCCGTGTCCCGGTGTCCTCGATGTCCCGGCGCCCCTGTGCGAGGGCCTTTCCGGGAACACGGCCGGGCCGAGCGGCGGCCTGTGCGGACCGCCGCCCGGGCCGGTAGGGCGCTGCCGGTCAGCTCCACCTGATCGATCGCGCGTCGTCGTTGAAGTTGCGGCCGTCGATGATCGGCATGACCGCCCGGTCATTCAGGTAACCGGTCGCCGGGGGGAGGAAGTTCGTATACGCATAGTGGTTGGTGAAGCAGTTGGAGTAGTTCTTGAAAGAGGAGATGCGGTCCCACCAGTGCCGCGGAAGATTGACCGAGTAGTCGATATTGGTGGTCGGACCGGTGCAGCTCCGGGAGCCTCGGAAGGTGTACGAGGCACCCCGGTAGTTTATGTGCTCATATTCGATCCCGATTATCATCAGGGCCCCGGCGGCCGCGGGGGTCGCTTCGGCGCCGGCCGACTTCTCGCTGCTACCGAGTAGCGCGTCGAGGACGGGGTCGTCCACACCCTCGACGGCGGAGGGCGGGGCGTCGGTGACGGCGCCGTCGGTGGCGAACCGGATCGCCTCGGTGAACGTGGGGAAGCAGTGCTCCGTTCCCGGCTTGTTCAGTCCTCCGGTCACGTCGACGACGCAGTTGTTGGCGGGAGTGGGGGCGGGTTCCCCGGGTGTCGCGACGGCCCCGGCCGGTGCCGGGACGGAGACGATCAAGGGCAGGGCCGCACCGAGCCCGGCCGAGAGGAGGCGCAACCGCCGTACGGCGTCACGCTTGACTCCCTGATGCGATTCCGTTCCGATTTCCTGGCGCATTTCCATCTCCTTGTTGCTCGTCATCTCTGATCCATGTCACGCTTGCCGGAATCATGGGCAGGATTTTCCGGCGCCCGAGAGATCCCGTACGCCCGCTCCCCGCCGCACGCTTTCCGCACTTCCCGCATGCCGGTTCGCGCCGCCGCCCACCTCAACGTGGACTCTCCGCTCATCCGCTACAGCGCGCCGCGCGTTCACATTTCCGCGCCGCGCCCGATTTGCCAGCGAATGGCATCTTTTAACGGCTATTCATGTCGGCTATTCGGTGCGTCACGTTCGAATGTAAATGGCACACGGTCGCCCAGGAAGGCGACACGGCAATGTGAACCCGATTATCGGGACCAGAGTTAGCAATATCCCAACAAGGTGGACTTGCCTGCATATATCTATATGAATTGGCCGCGGTGGCCCGTCATTCGAAGCTGTCAACCGGGAACTCGGGACGCTCATCCTGGGACACGCTCGCCCGGTACCTGCGATGTGCCCGGCCCCCGGCCGGAACTGAATGGGTCAACGTCCGGAGAACGCCGGAGCGGGAAGGCCGAAGGCGGCCACGTACCGCTGTCGCATCTGTGATCTTTCATCCCGATACTGAACTGCGGACGAGATCCGGAGAGCTGGGGAGGAACCGGTGGGCGCCAAGGGCGGTACGGCCGAGATCATGATCGCCGAGGCTCGCAAGGCGTTCTGGGTGATGGTCGGGTTCCTGGCCTTCATCTGGGTGATGCAGATCGCCAACTGGACGTCGGGCTACGCGTTGGGCCAGGAGCACGGCGTGCGGCCGTGGGATCCCGCGAGCCTGCCCGACATCGCGTCGGCGCCGTTCCTGCACTGGAGCTGGGAACACATCCAGGCCAATTCGGGACCGCTGTTCGTCTTCGGCTTCCTGTCGGCCTACCGGGGCGTCGTCAAGTTCCTCGGCGTGACGGGGCTGATCATCCTTGTCAGCGGCCTTGGGGCCTGGTTCACCTCCAACCCGCAGAGCGTGGGCGCGGGCGCGAGCGGCGTCGTCTTCGGCTACTTCGGCTACGTCCTGGTGCGGGGCGCCTTCGACCGGCATCTGATCGACATCGTGGTGGGCCTGGTCATCGCCCTCTGCTTCTCCTACCAGTTCACCGGCCTGCTGCCCAAGGAGGGCATCGGCTGGCAGGCCCACCTGTTCGGCTTCCTCGCCGGCCTGCTGGGTGGCTGGCTGTTCCGCGAACGTGACCGCACCCGACCGGTCCCGGCCCCCTCACCCCAGGATCCGAGAACCGCGCTGCGGAAGGAACTGGACGAACTCGGGCTCTGACGCGGACGCCATCAGGAGCGGCCGCGTCGGCGCCTCACAAGAACTTCCGGGGGACTTCCGGGAGTCGCGCGCCAGGTTTTCGGCACAGGACTCTAGAGATGCTTACGTCGGATGAGAAGGCGGTGTGACTCCTGCAGCTCTGCCGGCAGGTCGTCCGGAGCGAACCACCCCGCCTCCAGGATCTCGAAATCGTCGAGCTTGAGCGTGCCGCCGGCGAACTCGGCTTCGTAGGCCACCTCCAGGCGCAGCCGGTAGCCGCTCTTCAGCCGGACCAGCTCTCCGACGTGGACCTTCAGCCCGGTCTCCTCCCGCACCTCGCGGCGGACCGTGTCCTCGAAGGTCTCCGATCTGTTCGCGTAGCCGGTCGGGAGGCCCCACTGCCTGCCCTCCGGCCAGAAGCGGTGCTTCAGCAGGAGGACGTTGCCGTCCTGGTCGCGCACTATGCCGGTCACCCCGACCATGAACGTGGCGTGACGAAGCCAGTTGACGCGCCACTGGAGCGAGCCACTGGTCAGCCTCCAGAGCCGGACGATCAGCTTCTTCACGGTGAGTCCCATCCGCAGGCCGGCGCCCGCCTGAAGATCAGACGCTACCCCTTCGGGCCATGGTGCCCGGTTTCATGACTCGTAGGTGTAGTAGGAGTCGACCGCGGGCTGGCCGGTGTAGTTGGGCCCGGCACGGTCGTCGGAGCCGAGATAGCGGTAGGGCAGCTCGACGACCCGCCGGCCCCGGCAGGTGATCCGGCGACGCCGGGGGTCGTAGTCCAGCCCGGCGTCCCGCAGCGCCGAGGCCAACCGGCGTCCCGCCGGCACGCCGTCCTCCACGAGGACACTCCGGGTGTCGAGGTTGCCGACGAGCAGGCCGTCCTCGGCCAGCCAGCCGGCGGCCCGGGACAGGACACCGAGCTTGTCCCCCACGTAGTGCAGGCCGTGGACGCAGGTGATCAGGTCGAACGGCTCCTCGGGCTCCCAGCCGGTGATCGAGGCGGTGACCAGCCGCAGCCTCGGCGGGCGTGACGGCCCGGCGAAGAAGTCGACCAGGTCGACACCGACGATCTCCGCCTCGTCCCCCAGGTGGCGGGATGCCTCGAAGAGGGCACGGGCCGAACCGCAGCACAGGTCGAGCCAGCGCACCCGCCGCCCGGCCCGCACCCGCTCGCGCAGGACCTCCAGCACGTCGATGCCCAGCTCCCGGCCGTACCCGTTGGAACCGGTCAGTCCCCGCTCCCGGTTCATCACCCGGTTCGCCACCACCGACGAGCGCTCCAACGCCTCGTCATCGAGCAGTTTCGCCAAGGAGCTCTGTTTCCTCTCGCCGGTCACCGCGTCTGTCTCGTAAAAGCCGGACCGGTGCTTGACGACGCCGCGTGTCGTGTTTCCCGTCAGGTCAGCCGGTCGAACTCACCGATCTTGACGCCATCGACGAAGGTTCGCCACCCGGCGGGGGTGAAGAGGAGCTTGGGACCACGAGGGTCCTTGCTGTCGCGGACCGCGACCACACCCGGCAGGTTGGCGGCTACCTCGACACACTGGCCGCCGTTGTCTCCGGAGCGCGACGACTTCCGCCATACTGCGGCACTCAGGTCCATTCCTGCCTCGCTTCCTCGATCATTTTGAGGGACATGCGATCAGGATAAGCCCATCGGCGTATGGATTCATATCTGTTCCATATCGAGGTCACGGAATCCTGGTCGGTCGTGACGTGTCCTTCGATCGATGAATCGACATGGATGGTGTCCGGTTGACCGTTCGGAAGTTCGGCGATCATAAAAGCGCCCAACATACCCGCGGTGCAATCCGCATCGACGACTTGAACGGCGACCGTAGGCCGCTGGGCGGTCTCCAGCAGGTGGCCGAGTTGTTCCCGCATCACCTCGGGGCCGTCGACGCGACGGCGAAGGACGCCCTCGTCCATGAGGACGAGAAGCATCGGAGGGTTCTCCTTGTCGAGGATTCGCTGGCGGCGCATGCGGGCCTGGACACGCTCCTCCACCTCGTCGGGGGTGGCCCGGGGACCGTGGGTGAAGAGGTGCCTGGCGTAGGACTCGGTCTGGAGGAGGGCCGGGGACGAGGAGAGGGTCCCAGGAGCGGAGGACGAGGGCGGCGGGTTCTATTTCCTCGGCCCAGCCGATGAACCAGGCCGGGCCGCTGGGGCGGGCGACGATGTGTCGGCGCAGGTCCGTGAAGTGCGTGCTGCCGCCTGAGCCGAAGGGCAGGTCGAGCCGCTCGGCGTCGGATCTCGACGGCGTGCGGGTGGCGGACTCCAGGCGGCTCACCTGCGTCTGCGTGCATCCCAGGCGTGAGGCCACTGCGCTCTGGGACAACTGCGCGGCCTCGCGCAACCGGCGCATCTCAGCCCCGAAACGCGCGTGCGGGGATCCGGGCTCCGGGGAGGTCTCGACGCTCATCGCATTCCTCCTGAAATAGAGAAAAACGGCATTTTGGGTTAATTGGCGATGTCAGCTCTTGGTATCGACAGGCCGACCGTCGGCATTTTCAGCTATCTCTCGGATTACCGATCCGGTTATGTCCTCACCTCTCATGAGGGCAATCTAAGCACACGTCCTCTCGGTTCGACAGGACGAAAAAGAAAGCGTCCCATTGCATTTGAACCGGAGACGAGACAAGTGACGAATGATCAGAACGGCGACCTTTCACGCCTCGATCACGCTCGCCAGGGGCACTCGGCGGACAGGAGCGCGACGGCGGTCGAGCGGCATGAACGATTCGTCCATCTGACCCGGCTCGGCTGGGATCTGCATCGCCTCGGTGTGTGTACCTCGCTGGTCCTCCCGGTGGCGGGGCAGCCGATTCTGGAGATCCGTACGGCGACGGGCGCGGCGCTGGTCAGGATCACGGTCGTCCGGCGCTTCTGCGGGTGGGCGTTCGTCTGGCGGCCCTGGTGGGCGCGGCTGTGGCAGCGCGGGGAATGGGTCTGGGCGGAGGCCGACAACGCGGCCGACATGATCGTGTCGGCGGTGACCGCGTGAGATCCGGAGAGGAGACCACGGGGAAAGAGGACAGCTGTCCTGGACATCACGGTGACGGAACTTCGACAACGCCGTGGGCGGGTGGGCCGTACGGCGCGTGGCGGAGGGTGTTTCCCGGGCGGGTGGAATCCGTTCCGGAGGCTCGGGCCTGGGCGCGTGACCTGCTGGCCGAGCAGGTCGGAGGCCCGGTGCTCGACGACGTCCTGCTCCTTCTGAGCGAGCTGGCCACGAACGCCGTGGCCCACTCCGACTCCGGGCGTACGGCGGACGGACGGGTGACCGTCTACGTGGTGCGTACCAGCGCGACGGTCCACGTGGAGGTCGCCGACGACGGGTCCGACGCCGGCGCGCCCGCCGTGCGCGTACCGGAGACCGACGACGACGGCGGGCGGGGGCTGTGGCTGGTGGAGATGGTCGCGGCCGGATGGGGGTCGCATCGCGACGGCGCGGGTGGTTCGGTCTGGTTCCAGGTGGCCGGGTAATCCACCGTCCGGCGGAATCAGCCGGCCCAGGTGGCGTTCTTCAGGATTCCGGCCAGGCCCGGGGTGGCCCACTGATCGACGACGAGAAGCTTCGACTGCGGCAGGTACCACTCGCGCTGGTTGAACGTCGACTTCTGCCCACCGTTGCTGTACGACACGCACCGGCCGGGCCAGACCCGGTAGTGCGCCTTGTGCGCCACCCCGACATTCCGGTAGCCGACCACGATCGCCTTGCCGAGGACCTGGCCGTACTCGGGGTCGGTCGGGCAGCGCTGCACGTCGGAGGCCGGGTAGTACGGGCCCTGCGTGGGGTCGTAGGGCCCGAACCCCTCGGCGCCGATCTTGAGTGTCTTCGGCCCCATGACCCAGAAGCTGTCACATTTGGGCTGGAAGTAGCCGCGGCCGGGCCGCGCGCAGGCACCCGTCACCACCTGGACCCGGTCCGCGGTCCTGTACACCCGCCAGGAGTTCGGGATCTCCAGGGTCAGACCGGCGCGCAGCCGGAGCAGCGCGGTGGAGGAACTCGCGGACGCGGGGAACTGGGCCGCCAGCACGGCGGCTCCGGCGACGGCGGCCAGCGTGATCGTTCGCTTCGTCATGGCGGCGACGATAGGGAGTCCGGCTTGTCGTTGGCTTGCAGGCTTCTTGCCCGCGAAAGCCCCGGATCTCGTGTCCGCGAGAGGCCCCGGGCCCGCGATCGGCGGGCGGGTGGACGGCAACGACATACCGCTGGGTATGCTCGCTGACGCAGATGGCTCCTGCCCCGTCGGTACGACCAGCGAGAGAGGGGAACGGGACGTGTTCACCGCTCCGAGCGACCCCGAGTCCGTCTTCACCTACGGCGCCCCCGCACTGAAGTTCGGGCCGGGCGCCTCCGCCGAGATCGGCTTCGATCTCGGGCAGTACGGCGCGCGCCGCGTCCTCGTCGTCACCGACCCTGGGGTGGCCGCGACCGGCGCGCCGCGGCGGATCGCCGACCAGCTGGCGGGCTTCGGCATGGAGGCGCGCGTGTACGACGGCGTGCGCATTGAGCCGACGGACGAGAGCCTGCTCGCGGCCGTCGACCACGCCCGCGCCTCCGGCCCGTGGGACGCCTTCGTCGCCGTCGGGGGCGGGTCGAGCATCGACACCGCCAAGGCGGTCAACCTGCTCACCACCAACCCGGGCGAGCTGATGGACTACGTCAACGCGCCCGTGGGGGGTGGCCTGGCGCCGTCACGGCCGCTCAAGCCGCTGGTCGCGGTGCCCACGACGACGGGTACCGGGTCGGAGAGCACCACGATCTGCGTGCTCGACGTGCTCGACCTGAAGGTCAAGACGGGGATCAGCCACGCCCGGCTCCGCCCGGTCCTGGCGGTCGTCGACCCGGACCTGACGCTGTCCCAGCCCCCGGAGGTCACCGCCGCCTCCGGGATGGACATCCTCTGCCACGCCCTGGAGAGCTACACCGCCCGCCCGTACACCTCCTACGAGCGCAAGCGCCCCGAGGAGCGCGTCCCGTACTGCGGGTCGAACCCGGTGGCCGACATGTGGTCCGAGCGGGCGCTGCAGCTGCTCGCGGGGTCCTTCCGCGCCGCCGTGCGCGACGGGGACGACAGGGAGGCGAGGGCGCGGATGGCGCTGGCGGCGACGTTCGCCGGGCTGGGGTTCGGCAACGCGGGCGTGCACATCCCGCACGCCAACGCCTACCCGATCGCCGGGCGCGTGCGGGACTTCCGCCCCGAGGGCTACCCGGGGGACGAGCCGATGGTGCCGCACGGGATGGCCGTCGCGCTGACCGCCCCCGAGGCGTTCCGGTTCACCTTCGAGGCGCGGCCGGAACGGCACCTGCGGGCGGCCGAGCTGCTCGACCCGTCCGCCGAAAGGCCCGGCGACCTCGCGGAGTTCCTGCCCGGCGTGCTGGCGAGGCTGATGCGCGACGTCGGGATGCCGAACGGCATCGGCGGCGTCGGGTACACCGAGGCGGACGTCCCCGCGCTCGCGGAGGGGGCGATGAAGCAGCAAAGGCTGCTCGCCACCGCCCCGCGCCCGGTGGGCGAGGACGACGCGGCCGGGATCCTGAGCCGCTCCCTCACCCTCTGGTGAGGAGGCGGCGGCGCTCGTCTCCGGTCACCTGTGACCGCCCTCGCCCTCCCAGGACGCCTGGCCGTCGTCCCCGTCGTCCCCGTTGTTCCTGGCGTCCGGGACGGCCGGAGTGACCGGGACGGCCGGGGCGGCGTCCGAGGCGGCGGCGAGGATGCCGGCCGGGCCGGTGGCGGCCTCAGGCGTGACGGCCAGCCTGAGCGCGTTCGCGGCGGTGCCGCTCTCGGTGCCCGGCGGGATCACCAGCAGGTTGACCGGCTCCATGTTCACGGGGATCAGGGTGACCACGTGCGGGTCCATGTGGCGGAACCAGCCGACCTTCACCTGGCGGCCGGGGGCCGCGACGCGGTGCGGGATGTCGTCCCACGCCTTCAGCGGCAGGCCCACCCGCAGGACGTGCCGGCCGAGAAGCTCGTCGACGGCGGCGATGAGCCCGGGCAGCTCCACGGTGGCGTCCGGCGAGTACGGCCACCAGGCCCCGTCCACGGCGCCCCTGCGGCCGAGGACGGGATCCAGGCTGAGGCGTACCTCGGAGGGAGCGGTCGTGGTGACGGCGCCGGAGGTGGAAGGGTCGTTCGCGGTGACGGCGCCGGAGGTGGGGGGTGCGCTGTGGGAGAGAAGCTCGGACGTCATGATCGTCTGGCCTGTCTCGGTCCCTGGGGACCGGGGTTGCCTATCGCCTTGGGCGACGCCGACCCGAATGCCAACGCACGAAATGTCCTTGGTACCCCTATTCTACCTTGGTTCCCGTCCCGGAACCGGGATCGGATGACAGGTTCGGCGCGGTTCAGTGGAGCATGACGCGCGCCCATTGCCTTCTGGCCACCACGAGACCCAGCGCCCCCATGACGAGGAGGTAGAGCACGCTCACGATCATGCCGGAGTCGATCCGGCCGAGGGCGCACCCGCGCAGCAGCTGGATGGCGTGGTAGAGGGGCAACAGCTCCACGATGACCTGTATCACCCGGGGGTAGACGGTGACCGGGTAGAACGTCGTCGCGAAGAGGAACATCGGCAGCAGCACCAGCTGCACGTACTGGAAGTCGGACCAGGACCGGATGCGCGTCGTCACGGCCAGGCCCGCGCTCCCGAAGGCGAAGGCGACGAGCAGCGTACCGGCCGCCGCGACCAGGGCGTCCGGCCAGGAGACCAGCCCGAACACGGTGATCACGAGGAGGAACCCGATCGCGGTGACGAAGCCGCGCAGCACCGCCCACGCCACCTCGCCGGCGACGATCCCGGTGAGGGACAAGGGGGTGGACAGGATCGCCCGGTAGTGGCGCTCGTGGGTGAACTTGACGAAGGCGCCCTCCATCGTCTCGTACAGGGCGCTGTTCATCACCGCCGTGGCGAGCAGGCCGGGCGCGACGAACGCGGCGTAGGTGACGTTCACCCCGTCGACGTCCCCGACGAGCCGCCCGATGCCGACGCCGATGGCGAGCAGGTACAGGATGGGCTCGAAGATCGAGTACATCGCCATGGTCCACGGGTTGCCTCCGGTGTGCACCCGGAGGTTGCGGAACACCAGGAAGTGCGCGCCACCCCAGCGGGGCACGGCGGGCGGCACCCTGCTCTCCGGGTCCGGCACCCTGGTCTCCAGGTTCTGTGGCATGTCGACCCCTCAGACGTGGATGTGTCGCCGGTACGTGGTCAGGGCCACCGCGACGCCCCCGGCGGTGAGCGCGGCCAGGTAGCCGACGTGGATCGCGGAGGTGAGCGGGGTGGCGGTGCCCAGGCTCAGGGTTCGGCACAGGTCGACGCCGTGCCACAGCGGTGTGACGTACGCCAGCGGGCGCAGCCAGTCGGGGAGCGTCTCGATGGCGAAGAAGGTCCCGGAGAACAGGTACATCGGCATCAGCACGAACCGGAACACCGTGTTGAGGGTGTTGAACCTGTCGACGGTCACCGTCCACGCCGCCAGCGGGGCCGCGAAGGCCATGCCGGTCAGCAGTGCGGCGGGCACGGTGAGCACGGCCCACGGGGAGCGGGTGGCGCCGAAGGCCGCCATCACCACGGCGAACGCCAGCGCGCTCGTGCCGATCCTGAACGCCATGAACAACAGGTGCCCGGCCATGATGTCGCGGGGTTCCAGCGGGGTCGCGGCGGCCACCAGGTAGCCCTTGCCCTGCCGCAGGGAGCTGTGGACCACGAACGCCGCCTCGACGTAGGCGTTCTGCATCGCCGCGGCGGCGAGCATCCCGGGGGCGAAGAACTCCAGGTAGGTCAGGCCGCCCAGCGACGCGGGGTCGACCAGCTGTCCGAGCCCGGCGCCGATGGCCACCAGGAAGAGCAGCGGGTTCGCCACGCTGATGACGATGGTGCTCCTCCAGGAGCGGCGGTAGCGGAGCATCCACGAGGAGAACTCGCGCAGGAGCATGGGCATGCGTCGTCCGCCTCGGTCCGTCGGGGTCGGGAACATCGGCATGATGGACATGTCGTCCGCCTCAGTCCGTCAGGGTCCGGCCGGACAGGCGCAGGAACACGTCCTCCAGCGTCGATCTCCGGACGAGGGCGGTGATCGGGGTCATCCGCGCGGCGGTGACCGCGGCCAGCGTCGCCTCGCCGTCGTGCGTGTAGACCAGCACCCGGTCGGGCAGGACCTCCACCCGCTCCCCCTCGCCGGGACCGACCAGGTCGCAGAGCTTCTCCGCGGCCTGCTCGTGCTCGTCGATCCGGAACCTCAGCTCCAGGACCTCGCGCGTCGAGTGCCGGCGGATGAGCTCCTGGGGTGACCCCTCGTCCGCGACGAGCCCCTTGTCCATCACCACCAGGCGGTCGCACAGCTGCTCGGCCTCGTCCATGTAGTGGGTGGTGAGCAGCAGCGTCACCCCCTGCTGCTTCAGCCTGAACAGCCGGTCCCACAGCACGTGCCGCGCCTGCGGGTCGAGCCCGGTGGTCGGCTCGTCGAGCAGGAGGATGTCCGGCTCGTTGATCAGGGAGCGGGCGATCGTCAGCCGCCGCCGCATGCCGCCGGACAGCGCCCCCAGGCTCTCGCCCGCCTTCTCCTCCAGCTGCGCGAACTCCAGCAGGCGCTCCGCGCGCTCCCTGATCACGCGGCGGGACAGCCCGAAGTAGAGGCCGTACATCGTCAGGTTCTCGCGCACGGTGAGGTCGGGGTCCAGCACGTCGTCCTGCGGGACCACGCCCAGGCGCGCCCGGATCCTGCGGCCGTCGCGCGCGGGGTCCATGCCGAGGATCCGCAGGGTTCCGGCGGTGGCCGGGGAGACGCAGCCGAGCATGCGCATCGTCGAGGACTTGCCCGCCCCGTTCGGGCCGAGGAACCCGAAGGCCTCCCCCCGGTCGACGTGGAAGTCGATCCCGGCCACGGCCTGGAACCCGGTGCCCCGCCTGTCTCTGGGCGGGTACGTCTTCTGAAGCCCCTCCGCCTGGATCAGCGGTGCCGCACTGCCGTCTTCTGCCATGGACACCTCGGGCTCTCCAGCACGATCAGTCGTGTTCCCTATAGATCAAGGGATCTTCAAGACATGATTTTGTAAGAGTCCGAGTATGTTTCGCAATATATTTACCTGACGACGGGGTGCGGTACGGGCCTTCCGAGCACCTCCGCCAGGCGTGAGAAGCTGTCGCCGCCCTGACCGGCGTCGACGGCCCGCCGGGCGACGGCCCGGGCGGCGCTCAGCACGCCGGTGTCGATGCCCCGGGTCTGGGCCGCGTGGATGATGTGCTCCATGCCGGCGGCGGCCGACAGGATGGTGGACTCGTCGCCCGGGTGGTCGCCGCCGTCGAGGTTCTCCGCGAACTTGTCGATGAGGTCGGGGAGGAGGGCGCCGATCCCCTTGGCGAGCGGGGCGAGGTCCCTGGCCGCGATGTTCTCGGCGGCGGCCAGGGCGAAGGCGTGGACGAGACCGCTCATGGACGTCCAGAAGAGGTCGAGCAGGGCCACGTCGTGCGCCGCCGCCCTCCCGGGGTCCGCGCCCAGGTAGGCGGAGGTGCCGCCCAGGCTCGCCAGCGCCCGCCGATGGGTCCGGTGGACCTCTTCCGGCCCGCTGTACAGGACGACGGCCGCCGGTCCCCCGATGGTCGGCGTCGGGGTCATGATGGCCCCGTCGAGATAATCGATGTCGCGCTCGGCCGCCCACGCGGCCATCAGGCGGGCGCGTTCCGGCGTGTCGGCGGTGAGGTTGACCAGGGTGCGCCCCTTCAGCGCGCCGGCGGCCGGGCCGACGATCGCCTGCGCGACGTCGTAGTCGATCACGCAGACGATCGTCAGCGGGCTCGCCGCGACCGCGTCGGCGGCCGTGTCCGCGCGGATCGCTCCGCGGGCGACGAGATCCTCGGCCCTGGCGGCCGTCCGGTTCCACACGGTCGTGGGATGGCCGTTCGCGAGGAACGATCCGGCCAGCGCCCGGCCCATCGGCCCCAGGCCGAGGACCGTCACCGGGGCGGGGTGGTCGTGGTTGTGGTCGTGGTTCATGTCCTACTCCGATCCGGCGTCGTTCGATCGGGCGTTCGCGCTCCGCGCGGGGTCCGTGCGAAGCAGGTCGATCAGGGCGGAGAGGTCGCCGCCGCCCCGGTTCGCGGCGACCCCCCGGTGGAGCAGCGCCCCCATGGGCTCCAGCAGTTCGGTGCTGACGCCCTGGTCCCGGCCGGCGTCCAGCAGGTTGACGAAGGCCTCCGCCTGCATCCCCAGGTTCGAGGCGGTGGCGGAGTGGTCGTTCGCGTCGTACGCCTTCGCCATCTCGGGCAGGCTCGTGAGCATGGCGTCGAGCCACGAGACCACCAGCGGCGTGAACTCCGTCGCCGGGACCTTCTCGGAACCGACCATGGCGACGGCCTGGAAGAAGCCGCCGAACATCCCGTACATCGCGCTGAGCAGCGCGATGTCGTACAGGGCCGCCCGGCCCGCGTCCTCGCCCAGGTGGGAGACGGTGCCCAGCGCCGACAGGGTCCGCTCGTGAGCGGTGAACGTCTCCGGCGATCCGCTGCAGAGGATGAGAGATCCGGGGCTCCCGATCATCGGGGGCACCGCCATGATGCCGCCGTCCAGGTAGTCCGCTCCCTGTTCAAAGGCCCAGCGGGCCAGCTCGCGCGCCTGGCGGGGCGTGCCGTTGGTGAGGTTCACCAGGGTCCGGCCCGCCAGGAGGCCGGTCACGGTGCCGGGGTCGCCGGAACCCTCGGGGACGTTGAGGGCGGGGGCGCCGAGGACCTCGCGGACCGCGTGGTAGTCCAGCACGCAGACCACGACGACCGGGCTCGCGGCGACCGCCTCGGCGGCGGTGGCCGCCTCGGTCGCGCCCCGCTCGGTGAGCTCTCCGCCCTTCCCGGCGGTACGGTTCCACACGGTCGTGGGATGACCCTTGTCCAGGAAGGCCCCGGCCAGTGCCCTGCCCATCGCCCCCAGGCCGATGACTGTCACCGGCGTCCGATCGTCGATATTCATTTTTCCCCCTATTTCACGCGATGTCGGCATAAGAAGGTCCCAGTCCCGGATCCCTTCGGACCCCGGCCGGGACGTTTCGATGCTGGCGCGCCGCTGAAATTTCATCAAGTACCTACTATTTTGTCAGGTACTAACCTTTTTGTAAGTGTGGAGATCGGGATGAAGAAACAGACCTACTCGTGCGGGCTCGACGCCGCCGTCGACGTCGTCGGCGGCAAGTGGAAGGCACTGATCCTGTGGGCCCTCCACTTCGGGGCCCTCCGGTTCGGCGAGCTGAGCCGGAGGGTGTCGGGAATCAGCGAGAAGATGCTGATCCAGCAGCTCCGGGAGATGGAGTCGTACGGCCTGGTGCACCGCGAGGTCTATCACCAGGTTCCGCCGAAGGTGGAGTACTCGCTGACCGAGTTCGGCCACTCGCTCAACACCGCGCTCATCCCGCTCGGCGAGTGGGGCGAGATCCACATGGAGACCATCGAGGCCCTCCCGCGCCGCTGACGTCCCGTCGAGCGGCGCCCGGGACCGGGCGAGCACCTCGGGACGGGTCGTCTCGGCACCGTCCCGCGCCGCCCGCGGGCCGACCGGCGCACCTGATCGAGGTAGTACCAGCTGTACCAAGAGGCTCCAGCTCGCGGGATCGAAGTGACGATCTCCCCCGCGACATGCTTCAGGGGTCGGCAAGTGACCCTCGAACAAGGAGTCCCGGTGTACAAGCCCTCCTCCCCCCGCTCACGCCTCCTCGCCTGCGGGCTCGCCGCGACGATCGCCGTCGGCACCGTCGCCGCGCCGGTCGCGGCGTCGGCCTCGGCCCCGACCTCGGCGTCCGCGGCCGCCGGTTTCGACGACGGCGTGCAGAAGTCACTCGACGGGCTGATCGGCAAGGAGTTCCCCGGCGCGCTGGCCTCGGTGCGCGACACCGGCGGGCGCGTCACCGGCTACACGGCGGGCGTCGGCAACCTGGAGACGCGGGAGGAGGTGCCGGCCGACGGCCGGGTGCGCATCGGCAGCAACACCAAGACGTTCGTCGCCACCGTCGTGCTGCAGCTCGTCGGCGAGGGAAAGATCGAGCTGGACGGGCCGGTCGAGAGGTATCTGCCCGGCCTGGTCCGCGGCAAGGCCGGCGACGGCCGTAGGATCACGGTTCGCCAGCTCCTCCAGCACACCAGCGGCCTGCCCAACTACACCCGCTACATGCACCAGGACTTCTTCAAGATCCAGCACCGCTACGTCGAGCCCAGGGACATGATCGACGTGGCGCTGCGGCACAAGGCGTCGTTCGGGCCGGGCAAGGGCTGGGAGTACAGCAACACCGGCTACCTGCTGCTCGGCCTGGTCGTGCAGAAGGTCACCGGCCGGCCGATCGCCGAAGAGGTCACCAGGCGGGTCATCGACCGCGCCGGGCTGCGCGACACCTACTGGCCGGGCGTCGGCGACCAGACCGTCAAGGGCCCGCACCCCCGCGGTTACACGGTCAGGAAGCCCAAGGGCGAGTTCGTCGACATCACCACGATGGACCCGTCCTGGGGCGGCGCGGCCGGCCAGCTCATCGGCACCCCGAACGACCTCAACACCTTCTTCCTCGCCCTCCTGGACGGCAAGCTGCTCAGGCCCGCGCAGCTGGCGGAGATGAAGAAGACGGTCAAGGCCCCCGGGTTCCCCGAGGGATGGCGGTACGGGCTCGGCGTGGTCAAGATGAAGCTGGACTGCGGCGACACCGCGTGGGGCCACGGCGGCGACATCGACGGCTACGAGACCCGCAACGCCGCCACCACCGACGGCCGGGCGACCGCGGTCGCGGTGACCGCCCTTCCCACCAGCGAGGCAGGGGTCCTGAAGGTCATCAAGGTCGTCGACGACGCCCTCTGCGGCACCGAGTAGCGCTTCTCCAGCCTTTCCCCGGCCTCTCCTGCCGCCCGAACCCCTCTCCCCAGGAGCCCTCCCATGCCCGCGTTCACCGAGCACCACCGCCCGTCACCCTGGAGGGCGCCAAGAACGTGGAGAAGGCCCTCGACACCGCCCTGTGCAAGTAACGGGTGACCGCCCCGCTCGCCCCCGCACCGCCTCGGCGGCACGCGGGGGTGTCGGCGGCCGTGGAACCGTCCGGCCATCCGTGCACGGACGACGGCCGGGCGGTCGCGTACGAGCGCACCCGAACCCGGAAACGACTGCGAGCGTTCCCGCCGGACGTCCCCGTGTCCTCAGAACGGGGGTTCGTCGACGAGCGTGCCGGCCGTAGCGGCCGTGTCGGCCGTACCGGCCCAGAAGGTCTCGTCCTCCGAGGGCTCGGGCCTGCGCTGGAGGACCGCCACGGCGTCCTTGACGCGTCCGAGCTCTATGAGGTGACGGGCCAGGAGGCCGCTGTCGGCCTCCGGGTGCCGTTCGAGGAGGGCGACCGCCTCCTCGATGCGTCCGGCGCCGGCCAGCAGCCCGGCGACGGAGCGGACCGCCCACCAGGCGTCGCTCTCGGGGTGGGCACACGCCTGCTCGACGGCCTCCTCGCTCAGGCCACACGCGGCCATCAGGGAGAGCCGCATCCCGAAGAACTCCCACCCTTCCCCGCCAGAGCGTGCCTTGAGGGTGTCGAGATAGGCCAGGCCGTCCTCGGGACGGCCCTGGTCGGCGTAAAGGGCGCACAGCGTGTGGACGATCCAGTCCTCGGCTCCGCCCGGCGAGTCCGCGAGCGCCCGCATCGCCTCCGTCGCCTCCTCGGCCCGGCCGTTCCTCGCCAGGAGTTCCGCGAGAAGGACCGTCCCGTGGCACCGGCAGAACTCCGGTCCCCCCGGCCGCCGGTACACGGCGATCGCGCCCTCCACGTCACCGCGCTCCTCCAGGAGTTCCGCGAGACGCTGCGCGGCGTGCCAGTGGGGGTCGGCCACCGCGTACGCCCGCAGCTCCGCGATCCGATCGTGCCTGGCCAGCAGATCGGCCAGCTGGTCACGGTTGTCGACCGAGGTCTCCTCCCGGGTACGGAGCAGCGCGACCGCCTCGTCGACCCGCCCCTGGCGCTCGCGGATCTCGGCGAGCAACCCGACGGCGTTGAAGGGTTCGACGCGGCGAGGGCACGACGGGTCGTCGCCTCGCCCCGCCTCGATGCGGGCGGCCAGCAGCGCGGCGGCCTCCTCGTCCCGGCCCGTGATCCCGGCGACGTCGACCAGGGCGGCGGCGAGGAAGAAGTCCTCCACGTACGGGCGGAGCATGACGAACGCCTCGTCGCCTCGACCGTGCCGGGCGAGCAGCCGCGCGTAGAACCTCAGCGCCACCCTGTCTCCGGCCTCCGCCGCCGGACGGGCGAGCGCGATCGCCTCCTGCGCTCTCCCCCACTCCTCCAGCAGCCCGGCCACGGTTTCGAACGCCCTCCACCAGCCCGTGGCGAGGTACGGGGCGAAGACCTCCAACGCCTCCGCGCGCCGGCCTCGCTCCGCGAGCAGCCGAGCCCACTCCCGTGCGCAGAACCACTCCCCGCGCCCGGCCTGGAACTCGACCTCCGCCACGTGACCGAGTTCGATCAGCCGGGAGACCACGTCCGGGGGAATGCAACCGGAGAGCGTCCGGACCCGGTAGTCGAGATCGGCGACATCCATGACACCGCACCCTAGCCCCGCCCCCGGCACGGCCGGGCCCTCCGTGATCGCGGCCTGTCCCCGCCCCGCAGGACCCGGCGCGCTTCGGCCCGACCTCGGAGCCGAGACAGCCGGTGGCGGCCGGGACGGAGCGGCCGGCCGGAAACGATCAGGGGTGCCGGCGATCGTCCTTGCCGGTGTGGTGACGTTGAAGCCGGAACGAGCCGACACGAGCGGAAACGGAGGACGAACCCGCACGCGACAGGACGCCGGAAACGCTGACAGCGCACCCGCGAGAATCGCTGATGCGCTGTCAGATATGGTGCGCCGCCAGGGACTCGAACCCCGGACCCGCTGATTAAGAGTCAGCTGCTCTAACCAACTGAGCTAGCGGCGCTTGAAGCCCTTGAAGAATAGCGCACATCGGGCGGCGCTTCGAAATCGGCGACGGCCCCGGCCGGCGGCGATCGCGGAGCGGAGACGATCACGGCCGGTGGCGATCGCGAGGCAGAGACGATCACCGGTTAAGCTAGAACAACATTCGGTCCTGTACTGGGAGCACACATGTGGTTCGCCTCACCGAGCGACGCCGGCGAGCGGCTCGACGCCGTCGGCTACCTCCCCGACGACTCCATATCGACGTCGGTCTTCCTGGCGGGAGCGCTCGGCAAACCACTGCTCGCCGAGGGGCCCGCGGGGGTGGGCAAGACCCAGCTCGCCAAGGCCGTGGCGGCGACGACCGGGGCCCGGCTGGTCAGGTTGCAGTGCTACGAGGGGCTGGACGAGGCCAGGGCGCTGTACGAGTGGAACTACAAGAAGCAGCTGCTGCGCATCCAGGCCGGGCAGGGCGAGGATTGGGACGCCACGCATGACGACATCTTCACCGAGGAGTTCCTGCTGGAGCGGCCGCTGCTCGCGGCGATCCGGTCGGAGACGCCGGTGGTCCTGCTGATCGACGAGATCGACAAGGCCGACGTCGAGGTGGAGGGGCTGCTGCTGGAGATCCTGTCCGACTACCAGGTCACGATCCCCGAGCTCGGCACGATCGCCGCCGTGCGGAAGCCGTACGTGGTGCTGACCTCCAACGCGACCCGCGAGCTCTCCGAGGCGCTGAAGCGGCGCTGCCTCTACCTGCACCTGGAGTACCCGACGCCGGAGCGCGAGCGCGACATCGTGCTGGCCCAGGTGCCCGCGATCGAGGCGGGCCTGGCCGAGCAGCTCGCCCGCACGGTCGCCACCCTGCGCGGCCTGGAGCTGAAGAAGTCGCCCTCGATCGCCGAGACGATCGACTGGGCCAACACCCTGCTCGCGCTGGGCAGGACCGAGCTCGACGAGGCGGCGATCGGGGCGACTCTCGGCGTCGTCCTCAAGCACGCCTCCGACCAGACCCGGGCGCGCAAGGAACTGGCCCTGTGACGGGCCCGGGTCGCGGGGCGGGAGGCAGGAGGTGAGCCTGCTCGACCGGCACGTGGGGTTCGTGCACGCGCTGCGCGAGGCCGGGCTGCCGGTGTCGCCGGCCGAGGGCCTGGACGCGGCCAGGGCGCTGGTGATGATCGACCTGGCCGAGCGGGAGTCGCTGCGGGCCGCGTACGCCGCGACGCTGGTCAAGCGGCCCTCGCACCGGCCGGGCTTCGACACGCTGTTCGACCTGTGGTTCCCCGCCTCGACGACCGGCCTGCGGGCGCCGCGCGCGGCCGAGCCGGACCGGCCGGGCCTGCCGGGCTCGCCGGACCTGGAGACCGCCGAGGTCTCCGAGCTGCGCGACCGGCTGGCCGGGCTGCTGCTGGGCGCCGAGGGGATGAACGAGTTCGCGCGGGCGATGGTGGAGCGCTTCGGCCGCCAGCCCGCGGGCCCCGGCAGGCAGAACTGGTTCTCCTACCCGGTGATGCGGACGCTCTCCCCCGAGACGCTCATGGCGCGGCTGCTCGCCGAGGTCCTCGCGGGCCGGGAGCGCGGCGGGCTGGCGGAGAGGGTCGCCCGGCAGCGGATCGGCGAGAACACCAGGCGCTTCGAGGACGCCGTCTCCACCGACGTGCGCCGCCGGATCGCCGAGGACTCCGGGATCGAGCGGATCGCCCGCTCCGCGGTACGCCCGCCGCTCGAACAGCTCGACTTCCTGCGGATCACCAAGGCCGACCTGGCCAGGCTCCGCAGGGAGGTCCACCCGCTCGCCCGCCGCCTCGCCGCCCGGCTGACCGTCAAGCGCCGGCTCGGCCACCGTGGCCGCCTCGACTTCCGCAGGACCGTACGGGCCTCGCTGTCCAGCGGCGGGGTGCCGCTGACCACCTTCAACAGGCCTCGCCGCCCGCACAAGCCCGAACTGGTCGTCCTGTGCGACACCAGCGACTCGGTCGCCTCCTTCGCGCACTTCACCCTGCTGCTGACGTACGCGCTGCGCGAGCAGTTCACCAAGGTCCGCGCGTTCGGGTTCGTGGACACCGTGGACGAGATCACCCGGTTCTTCGTACCGGGCGCCGACGTGGTGGAGGCGATGACCCGGCTGACGAGGGAGGCCGACATGGTGCGGTTCGGCCGGACCGACTACGGCCACGCGCTGGAGCGGTTCGCCGAACGGTACGGCGACGCCATCGGGCCGAAGACGTCCCTGCTGATCCTGGGCGACGCCCGGTCCAACTACCAGTCGCCCGCGCTGGAGACGCTGAGGCGCCTGGCCGCCGGCGCCCGGCACGCCTACTGGCTCAACCCGGAGCCGGCCGCCCAGTGGGACAGCGGCGACTCGCTCGCGACGGCGTACGGCGGGATCGTGCCGATGTACGAGTGCCGGAACGCCGCGCAGCTGGCTGCCTTCATCGAGGGACTCGTCTGAGGAAACGCGGCGGGCGCGGTCAGCTCATGCGGCGCAGCACCCGGGCGGCGGTCCTGGCGAGGACCTCCACCTGGGCGTCGTCGAAGTCGGCCCGTGGCCCCTTCTGGATCCAGCGCGCCACCAGGCGGGGCTTGAGAAGGGTGAGCCCCTCCGCGGTGACCGACCGCCTGATCTCCCCGCCGTGCACGGCGATCAGGGGCTCGATGGTGACGGGGATGCCCGACTCCCGGGAGAGGATCTCGGCCAGCGACTCGGAGACCTCGACGAGCGCCTTGGCCACCTTCGTGCCGTACTTCTCGCCCAGGAACAACCGGTCGCCGTACCGGGCGATCTCGGTGTCGGGGCCCCACGCCTCGTTGTCCACCACCCAGACGCCACCGGGGCCGATGACGAGGTGGTCGACCGACGCCTTGCCCGGGACGGCCCGGCCTTCGAGGATGTGGTAGCCGTCCCTGCGGAGCTTGCGGCGGAGCAGCTTGCCGGTGATGGCCTCGCCCCGGCGCCTGCCGCGCCAGACGGCGGTGGCGTCGTACTCCCGCCAGGTCAGGAACGTGTCCCCGGCGGCGACGAGCAGGGCGCCCAGCAGTCCGAGGATCGGCGGCGACAGATTGAACCGGTAGGCGAGCGCGACGCCCACCGCCAGGCCGGCCACCGCCTTGATCGCGCGCATCTTCCTGCGCTGGGCGACTTCCTTGATCCAGAACTGCTCGTACATGACCTGCGGCGACAGGCCGTGGACCTGGTCGACTGGCGTCACGTAGATAGATCCGCCCGGCATAGCGAACCCCCATGGCTAGAACGGTCGGGAAGGACGGGAGGGGGGACCTGCCACGCTGAAGATCCTCAGACCATGAAATACCCAATCGGGGGCTCCAGCTATCCCTGGATCGCGATGGTGACGCAAGTAACACACATTCGCCAGCCACCAGCGGCGTAACCGACCAGTCGGTATGCTTTCCCTCACCACACCATGGGGGACGCATGACTCAGGACCAGGAGCCGGTACGGCAACGCCTGCTCAGCGAGGCCACACGTCTGTTCGCCGAGCGAGGCTTCGAGAGTACGTCAGTTCAGGAGGTCGTCTCGGCGGCAGGCGTCACCAAGGGCGCCATGTACCACTACTTCGACTCCAAGGACGACCTGCTCCACGAGATCTACGGGCGCGTGCTGCGCCTGCAGATGGAGCGGCTGACCCACTTCGCCGACGGCCCGGGACCGGTGGCCACCCGCCTGCACTCCGCCGCCGCGGACGTCGTGACCACCACGGTGGAGAACCTGGACGACTCCAAGATCTTCTTCCGCTCGATGCACCTGCTCGCGCCCGACACCCGCAAGGTCGTCCGCGCCGAGCGGCGCAACTACCACGAGCGCTTCCGCGACCTGGTCACCGAGGGGCAGCGCGAGGGCACCTTCAGGAGCGACGTCCCCGCGGACATCGTCGTCGACTTCTTCTTCGGCTCCGTCCACCATCTGGGCACCTGGTACAGCGCGGAGGGCGCGCTGTCCGGCCCCGAGCTGGGGGCGCACTTCGCCGACCTGCTCCTCACCTCGCTGCGACCGGATCCGCCGGCACCCCCCGCGTGACCCTCCGCCCGAACAGGGCGACGAACTCCGCGACGCCCCCCGGCACGGAGCCGGGGGGCCTCGCGCCGGCACGCGGTCAGGCGGGAGCGGGCAGGTCCGCGAGGGCCGCCACGGCCTCCCGGTGGGCGCCGGGGGTGCCGAAGGCTATCTCGGCGGACTTCGCGCGCTTGAGATAGAGGTGCACCGGGTGCTCCCAGGTCATCCCGATCCCTCCGTGGAGCTGGACGCTCTCCTCGGCGACGCGCACCGCCACCTCCGAGCACCACGACGCGGCCACCGCCGCCGCCAGCTCTCGGTCGCGGGCCGCCTCCCCCTCATCGGGCGCGCCCGGGGCCGTGGCCAGCAGGTCGGCCGCGTTCCTCGCGGCGGCACGGGCCCGCACCACGTCCAGCCAGAGGTCGGCCATCCGGTGCTTGATCGCCTGGAAGGAGCCGACCGGCCGGGCGAACTGGTGGCGCTCCTTGATGTAGGAGAGCGTCGTGCCCAGACACCACTCGGCGACCCCGAGCTGCTCGGAGGCGAGCAGGCCCGCGCCGAAGCTCAGCACCCTCCGCACGTCGAGCCCGCCGATCGCCTCACCGGCGGGGGTGCCGGAGAACGTGACGGTGGCGATCGGCCGCGTCAGGTCGAGCGACGGCACCACGTCGATCCGGACATCCGCGGCCCGGACCTGGTAGAGCGCCGTCCCGACGGGCACCAGCAGCACGTCCGCCACGTCCGCGCCGGCCACCGCCGTGATCTCCCCGTTCAGCACCCCACCGTCGGTGACGGTGACGGTCTCCGGCAGCGGACGGTACGGCGAGGCGGCCAGCGACACCGCGAGCGCCGCCGTGGTCTCCCCAGAGGCGAGTCGCTGGATCAGGTCCTTCTCGCCGACCTGCAGCAGGGCCTTCGTGGCGAGTACCGAGCTGGTGAGGAACGGCAGCGGCGCCACCGCCCGCCCCAGCTCCTCCAGCACCACCGCGACCTCCCGCGCCGACGCCCCCGCCCCGCCGTACTCCTCCGGCACCAGCAGGCCCGCCACCCCGATGTCCCGCGACAGCGTCTTCCACAGGTCCATGTCGTACGGCGCCTCGGACTCGGCACGCCTCAACACGGCGTCGGCCCCGCAGCGGTCCGCGAGAAGGTCCCGCACGGAGGCGCGCAGCTCCTCTTCGACTTCGGTGTAAAGCAGTGTCATCGGTCGCTCACCACTCCTCATTCGCTACGCGGCCCGCTCGTCCCTCGCGACCCACTCCACTCACTGCGTCGGGTTCGCCCTCCGCCATCGGTCGCTCACCACTCCTCATTCGCTACGCGGCCCGCTCGTCCCTCGCGACCCACTCCACTCACTGCGTCGGGTTCGCCCTCCGCCATCGGTC
>NZ_JBFAAE010000008.1:211647-244164 GCF_040639575.1 Streptosporangium sp. NPDC023825
CGCTCACCACTCCTCATTCGCTACGCGGCCCGCTCGTCCCTCGCGACCCACTCCACTCACTGCGTCGGGTTCGCTCCGTGTCATCGCGGGAGGTCTTTCCAGGGCACGTCCTTGTCGACGCGGGGTTCCGAGGGGAGGCCGAGCACGCGCTCGGCGATGATGTTGCGCAGGATCTCCGAGGTGCCGCCCTCGATGGAGTTGCCCTTGGCGCGGAGGTAGCGGTATCCGGGGCCCCGGCCGAAGAAGTCGACGCCGTCGGAGCGGCGGAAGGTCCAGTCGTCGTAGAGCAGGCCCTCCTCGCCGCGCAGTTCCACGTCCAGCCCCGACAGGGCCTGGTTGAGGTCGGCGAAGGCGAGCTTCATGCCGGAGCCCTCGGGTCCCGGCTGCCCGGCGGAGAGCTGCTCGCGCAGGCGCGTACCGGCCAGGCGGGTCACCTCCGCCTCCACCCACAGGCGCAGCAGCCGCTGGTGCAGGTCATGGGTGCGCGCCTCGGGCCGGGAACGCCAGGTGTCGGCGACCAGGCCGACCACGCCGCCGCCCCGCCGGACCGGCGCGCCGCCGATGGCGACCCGCTCGTTCATGAGCGTGGTCTGCGCGACCCGCCAGCCGTCGCCGACCTCCCCCAGCCGAAGGTCGTCACCGAGCCGTACGCCGGTGAGGAAGACCTCGTTGAACTCGGCCTCGCCGGTGATCTGCCGCAGCGGCCTGACCTCGACCCCGGGGGCGTGCATGTCGCACACGAAGTAGGTGAGCCCCCGGTGCTTGGGCACGTCCACGTCGGTCCTGGCGACCAGGATCGCCCAGCGCGAGTGATGGGCGCCGGAGGTCCACACCTTCTGCCCGTCCACCACCCACTCGTCGCCGTCCCTGATCGCGCGGGTGGCGAGCGTGGCCAGGTCGGAACCGGCACCGGGCTCGCTGAAGAGCTGGCACCAGATCTCCTCACCCGTCCACAGCGGTCGCAGGAACCGCCTGCGCTGCTCGTCGGTGCCGAACGTCAGGATCGTGGGCGCCGCCATCCCCAGCCCGATCGTCTGCAGCCCGACGTTGAGCTGCGGTGTCCCCGCCAGCTCGTGCTCCACGACGTTCTGCAACTCGCGCGCGGCTCCGAGCCCGCCGAGCCCCTCGGGGAAGTGCACCCAGGCCAGCCCGGCGTCGAACCTGGCCCTCAGGAACTCCAGCCGATCCCCGGCGGGATCGTGCCCGGCCAGGAACGCGGCAGCGCGCTCCCTGACCGCCTTCTCGTCCAGCGTCACGAACGCTCCCTTCGTCGATCTCCATCGATCCTCGTCGACCGTCATCGGTTCGCGCCCCGCGCCTCGCCTCCGGGGCGCCCGGCACCGCTCGCCCCCGGGACGGTGGGCGGGCGCCGGGTCACATGTGCTTCTTGAGTTCCCGGTAGGCCAGGGAGCGCTTGTGGACCTCGTCGGGCCCGTCGGCGAGCCGCAGCGAGCGAGCGCCCGCCCAGAGGCCGGCCAGCGGGAAGTCCTGGCTGACGCCTCCGGCGCCGTGGGACTGGATCGCCTTGTCCAGGATCCACTCCACGTCGCGCGGTGTGGCGATCTTGATGGCCTGGATCTCGGCGTGGGCACCCCGGTTGCCCACGGTGTCCATCAGCCAGGCGGTCTTCAGCACGAGCAGGCGGAGTTGCTCGATCCTCACCCGCGACTCGGCGATCCAGTCCTGGACGACACCCTGCTGGGCGATCGGCTTGCCGAACGCGTTCCGCGACAGGGTCCGGACGCACATCATCTCGACAGCCCGCTCGGCCATCCCGATCAGCCGCATGCAGTGGTGGATGCGGCCGGGCCCGAGGCGGGCCTGGGCGATCGCGAAGCCGCCGCCCTCCTCGCCGATCAGGTTGTCGACCGGCACCCTGGCGTCCTCGAACACGATCTCGGCGTGCCCGCCGTGGTCGGAGTCGGAGTAGCCGAAGACGTGCATGCCCCGCCTGACGTGCATGCCGGGCGTGTCGCGCGGCATCAGGATCATCGACTGCTGCCGGTGCGAGGACGCCTCGGGGTCGGTCTTGCCCATCACGATGAAGATCTTGCAGTTGGGGTTCATCGCGCCGGAGGCGAACCACTTGCGGCCGTTGACGACGTACTCGGAGCCGTCCCTGACGATCGACAGCGCGATGTTCGTGGCGTCGGAGGACGCGGTGTCGGGCTCGGTCATCGCGAACGCCGACCGGATCTCGCCGCGCAGCAGCGGTTCCAGCCACTCCTTGCGCTGCCACTCGCTGCCGAACATGGAGAGGACCTCCATGTTGCCGGTGTCGGGGGCGGCGCAGTTGGTCGCGGTCGGGGCGATCCTCGGCGAGCGGCCCATGATCTCGGCCAGCGGCGCGTACCGCAGGTTGGTCAGGCCCGCGCCGTGCTCACCCGGCAGGAAGAGGTTCCACAGGCCCCGCCTGCGCGCCTCCTCCTTGAGGTCCTCCATCAGCGGCGGAGTGGCCCACCCGCTCTCGGCGGCCTGGGCCTCGAAAGCCTCCTCCGCCGGATACACACACTCGTCCATGAAGCCGAGCAGTCGTCCCCGCAGTTCCTCGGTCTCGGCGTCGAACGCGAAATCCATGGCCCCTCCTCACGGTCTCCCGTGAGGGTACCGACCGGACGGTATGCCTGTCGACAGGCCCTCTATGCTCGACCCCATGGACCCCGCCTTCTTCGCCACCCCCGAGGAGTTCCGCGCCTGGCTGGAGGAGCACCACGAGACCGAGAGGGAACTGCTGGTGGGCTTCTACAAGAAGGGCACCGGCCGTCCCAGCATGACCTGGCCCGAGTCCGTCGAGCAGGCCCTGTGCTTCGGCTGGATCGACGGCGTCCGCAGGACCGTCGACGCCGAGAGCTACAGCATCCGCTTCACACCGCGCAAGGCGCGCAGCACGTGGAGCGCGGTCAACATCGCCAAGGTCGCCGAACTGACCGAGCGCGGCCTGATGCGTCCCGCGGGCCTGCTGGCCTTCGGGCAGCGGACCGAGGACAACTCGGTGATCTACTCCCACGAGCGGGCCGAGGACGCCGCGCTGGACGAGGAGCAGGAGCGCCGCTTCCGGGCGGAGACGGCGGCGTGGGAGTGGTTCCGGAGCCAGCCGCCCGGCTACCGCAGGACCGCGCTGCACTGGGTGACCACCGCGAAGCGGCCCGAGACGAGGGAGAAGCGTCTCATCCGGCTGATCGAGGACTCGGCGGCCGGACGCAGGCTCGCGCAGTTCGAGCGCCGAGTGGTCCCCGAGAACACCTCCTGAGTGGACCTTCGAGCAGGTCCGCCGCAGGTTCTAGTGTCGTCTCCATGACCGCGAAGATGCCCGTTCCCGTCGTCCTCGAAGGCGAGACCGTACGGCTGGAGCCGCTGACCGGCGGCCACATCCCCGACCTGTTCCTGGCCGGTGGCGGCGACGACGAGGTGTGGCGCTGGATGCCCGCCCCGACCCCGCGCACCGAGGCCGAGCTGGCGGAGATCGCGGTACGGCTGATCGAGACGCCGGACCACGTGCCGTTCGCGGTGATCCTGAGGGAGACCGGCCGCGCGGTCGGCTGGACCACCTACATCGACACCCCCGGATACGCCGACAGCATCGAGATCGGCTGGACCTGGTACGGCAGGTCCGTGTGGCGCTCCGCGGTGAACACCGAGTGCAAGGTCCTGCTGATCGACCACGCCTTCGACAAGCTGGGCGTGAACCGGGTCCAGCTCAAGACCGACAACCTGAACGTCCGCTCGCAGAACGCGATCATGCGCGTCGGCGGCGTCGCCGAGGGCACCCTGCGCCGCCAGCGCCGCCGTGCCGACGGCACCTGGCGCGACACCGCCTATTTCAGCATCCTCGACGACGAGTGGCCGGCCCACCGCGCCCGCCTCACCGGCCTGCCCCGCTGACCCGCCCGCCTCACCGGCCCGCCCCGCTGACCCGCCCGTCCCGCCGAACCACCCGCCCCGCGGTCCGCGGTTCTCGGCCCGTGATGCGCGGTTCGCGGCCCGTGATGCGTGGTTCGCGGCCTACGGACCTTCGCGGCCGAGCATGCCGCGCAGGAGTTCCCCGATCCCCAGGCGGAGGTCGTCCAGGGTCGGTTCCGCGCCGGCGCCGATGACCGCGTCGAACATCGCCCCCTCGCCGAAGGCGACGAGCTGGCGCCCGTGCCGTACCGGGTCGGACGACCCGGCGGCCGAGAGGATCGAGACCGCGATGCCACGGAAGCGCTCACCGGCCCTGTCGTAGATCGTGCGCAGCTCCGGGCGGCGGGTGGCCTCGAAGGCCAGCTCGTAGCGGGCGATCGTCTGCTTGCGGCCTGCGGTCAGCTGCGTCCAGAGCGCCCTGGCCATCATCTCGGCGAGGGCCTCGATCACATCCGGCCCCTGCGGGCCGAGGAGCGGCGCGAACGCGGCGGTCTCCAGCTGGGTGAGCCGTGCGAGGGTCAGCTCCAGGAGCGCGGACCGGGTGCGGGCCAGGTTGGAGGTCGACCCCGGCGGCAGTCCGGCCGCCTCGTCCACGGCTCGGTGGGTCAGGCCGCGCATTCCCCGATCCGCCAGCAGGGCGATGGCGGTATCGGCGACGAGCTCCGCGCGTTGGGACTTCACCCTTCGATACTACACTTGTAGTTCGACTACAGGAGCAGTAGCATCTACTACACCTGTAGTGAAGGAGAATGTCATGACACGTGCGGTGGTCATCGGAGCGGGCATCGGCGGGCTGACGGCGGCGGTGGCGCTCCAGCGGCGGGGCTGGGACGTGACGGTGTTCGAGAGGGCGGCGTCCCTGGAGCCGGTCGGTTCGGGCCTGGGCGTCGCCGCCAACGCGCTCAAGGCGCTCGACACGATCGGGGCCGGCGACGAGATCCGCAGGCTGTCGGCGGTCCAGGGCGCGGGCGGCATCCGGCGCTCCGACGGCCGGTGGCTGGTGAGGACCAGCGCGGAGGCCGCCTCGGCGCGCAACGACGGCGACTCCATCGTGCTGCTGCGCCGCGCGGAGCTGATCGACATCCTCTCCTCCCATCTCGCACCCGGCACGGTCCGGTTGGACACCGAGGTCTCGGAGGTCGACCCGGAGAGCGGCCTGGTGACCCTCCCCGACGGGCCGGTGGAGGCGGACCTGGTGGTGGCGGCCGACGGCATCCACTCCCCGGTCAGGTCGGCGCTGTTCCCCGGCCATCCCGCCCCCCGCTACGCGGGCGTCACCAGCTGGCGGGTGCTCGTCCCCGCTGAGGGCGTCCCGGGCCAGGCGTACGAGAGCTGGGGGCGGGGCAGGGTCTTCGGCGTCATGCCACTGGCCGGGGGCACGTCCTACTGCTACGCCACCGACACCGTCCCGGCGGGCGGCGGTGGCGGGGACCAGCTGGCCGAGCTGCGCCGGTTGTTCGGGGACTGGCACTCCCCGATCCCCGAGCTGCTCGCCGCGGCCTCGCCGGAGAAGGTCCTGAGGAACGACATCCGCTACCTCGCCACCCCGCTGCCCGCCATGCACCGGGGCCGGGTCGCCCTGCTGGGCGACGCCGCGCACGCCATGACCCCCAACCTGGGCCAGGGCGCCTGCCAGGCGATCGAGGACGCGGTGGTGCTGGCCCACGTGGCCGGCGACGGCGGGAGGTTCACCGGCGGCACCGGCGCGGGCGGCGCGAGCGCCGTATCACCGGCCGGAAGCGGCGGGCCGACCGGCGGGAACGACCCGCTGGCGGGCTACACCGCCGCGCGGCTGGAGCGTACGTCCAGGATCGTGGCCCGGTCCGCCGCGATCTGCCGCGCCACCCGGATCCGCACCCCGCCGGCCGTACGGCTGCGCGACGCGATGATGGCGCTCAGCTGGCGGCTCGCCCCGTCGAGCGTGACCGGCCCGATGGACGAGGTGTTCGGCTGGACACCGCCCGCCACCTGACCCCGCGGCCGTTTCGCGACCACGGCGCGGCTACGGCGTGACGCCCGCCTTCTCGCGCATCGTGGCGGGAACCCCATGGTCGGGGGAGAGCCGTCCCAGGGTGATCGTCCCCCAGACGAGCAGCGCGGCGGCGCCGAGGGCGGGGATCACGTTCAGCCAGCCGCTGGGCACCGCCTCGTCGAGCAGGAGCGCGCCCGCGAGGATCGAGGTGATCGGGTCGACGATCTGGACCGCGGCGTAGGAGATGCCGAAGTAACCCACCTCGTAGGTCTTCTGCAGCAGCACGACCGCGCAGATGAGCAGCAGGGGGATGGCCAGCGCGAACCAGTTGAGCAGCGTGCCCAGGTCGCCGTCGAAGTTGCCGCCCACCACCCGGACGAAGGTGGAGACGCTGGCCGTCACCGCCCCCGCGCCGACCGACAGCACGAGCGCGTGGGCCGAGCCGGTCATCTTCCGCGCCAGCAGATGGGACACCAGCACGACCAGCCCGACGCAGCCGAGGAAGCCCAGCGCCTCCTGGTTCGTCATGTGGGGTCTCACCGGGTGCGCGGGGACGAGCAACAGCAGCCCGAGCAGCCCGACGGCCACCGCGATCGAACCGATGATCTCCGCCTTGTGCGGGCGCCTGCCGTGCAGCATCGCCGCCAGCGGCACCGCGAACACCAGCGTCGCCACGCTGATCGGCTGCACCGCGATCAGCGGCGCGAAGCTGAGGGCGACGGCGTGCAGGGACGCCCCGGTGAAACCGATGACGCCGCCGAGCCACCAGCGGGGCCGCTTCATCAGCTTCAGCGAGGCGCCCTCGGAGACCGCCTCGAACTGCTGGAGCGCGGCTCCCAGGGCGTAGCCCAGCGCGCCGACCAGGGCGATCGATATCCCGACCCAGGTCATCGCCACCTCACATAACGGACGGGGCATCCGGAAAGAAGCGATTCACGGGTCATCCCGCAAGCTTAAGGCGCACGGCGAACGGGTAGGGACCTTCTTCTGCCTGTACGGGACACAGCCTCGTGCCCGTACGAGCCGCGGCGAGGCGTCGTCCGGCCGGTACCGACGAGGGCGTGACGCCCTCTCCGGCGGGAAACACCTCTACGAACCGGCACTCCGGATATGACCGACATCCTGGCCATCGGCCCGGATCCGATCGGCACCTCGACCGCCGTCACCGGTCCGGGCTGCGGCGGGCTCGGCGGGCCGGGAGCCCGCACGGTCCTCGGGGTCCTCGGCGCCTTCGGTGCACTCGGGGTCCTCGGAGCACTCGGGGTCCTCGGAGCACTCGGGGTCCTCGGAGTCCTGCGGGCCCTCGGGGACGAGATGCGCGGTGCCGGAGCCGTCATCGCCGGGCGGGGAGCCGTCGGGGTCCCCGTGGCTCTCACGGTTGTCGTGGTTCTCGCGGACCTCCCAGACCAGGTGCGCCGTGCCGGAGCCGTCATCGCGGGCGGCCTCCCGCCAGCCGGCGGGCCAGGATCGCAGAGCGCCGGGAGCCTCCCGTACCGTCGCCTCCCAGAAGGCGGGCGCGGTCGTGAAGACGGTCTCGGCGAGGGACGCCCTTCCCTCGAAGGTGGCCTGGCGGAAGACCGCCTCGTCCTCGAACACGGCGTCTCCGAAGAGCGCGGTCCCCGAGAAGGTGGTCCCGCGGAAGAGAGCCCGGTCCCTGAAGACGGCCCGGTTGAAGAACACCTCCCGCTCGAACGTGACCCCCCTGAAATCCGCCCGGAGGGCGAACGTCGCCTCCCGGAACACGGCCTCGTCCTTGAAGACCGCCCCCTCGAAGCCCGCCTTGTAGTTGGCCTCCCCCCAGGCCGCCCTGCCGCTGAAGACCGCCCCCCCGAACACCGCCACGCCCTCGAAGACGGCCCTGTCGAAGCGGGCGAACCCCTCGAACCTGGCTCCGCCGAACCGGGCCCGGCGCATCCGGCAGTCGACGAACCCCGGCTTCACCAGCCACGCGCCCGTGAGGTCGAGATCGATGTCCGGCCAGAACGTGACGGGCCTGACCGGCTCGGACCCGCTCCAGCGCAGGTGGGTCCTGAGGATTCCCTGGGCCGTGGCGCGTACCTGGAGTTCCTGCGGGTCGATGGCCTCCTCCCGGCCGGCCGGTTCCGCCTCCGCCGGCGCGGCCGGGGTGGGGGGCATCCGCAGATAGGCGCAGATCACGTCGACGACCGTCTGCCGGTGTTCGGGATTGTCCTGCGCGACGCGTTCCAGGGCGTGCAGGCCGGCCAGGCGCACGGCGGCCTTGTCGTGCCCGAGCTGGTCGGTCGCCTTGGTGTAGAGCTCGGTCACGCGCCGCTCATCGGCGTCGTACTCCTGGTAGGCCTGCGTGCGCTCCCCGAGCCACTGGCGGCGTACTCCCAAAAGGAGCGCCACCAGCCCCACGGCCCCGGCACCCACGGTCAGGCCGGTCTTCACCGCGTCCAGGCGCATCTCGACGCGCTTGGACGCGTCCGGCGCCGTGTCCGCGAGGAACAGCAGGACCGCCGTGGCGCTCCACATGGACACGACGATGAGCACGACGCCGGCGAGGACCCACCACCAGGACAGGACGCGCAGTGCCGCGCGGTCGTCCCGCCGGGGACGCGCCAGGGTCAGCCCGGCGCCCACCCCCGCGAGCACCGCGGCCACCAGGGCGAGCAGGCCGGGCAGGGGGACGTAGGCCGCCAGGTCCGGCGCCCCGGCTCGGCCCGCCACCAGCGCGGCCGCCGCCACCGCCCCCGCCGCGACGAGTGAGATCACGCCGACCGTCCCGCGCCGGGGGTGCCGCCTCATCGATCCTCCTCGGGGGTGGGCCCCCACCTTCGGGCGATCCGGGCGAGGGAGAACGGGCTCTCCGCCGCCTCCGGGGAGGAGAGAGTCCGGAAGGCAACTCCAGCGCATCCCTCCCGGATCGTCCAGTCGTCCGGAGGAACGTCCTGCCCCCGCCCTGCCCCCGGGCCGGGATGCGAACGGCGAGCGGGTGCGGGGATCCGGGGATCCGGGGATCCGCACGGCCGGTAAGTCACTGGCCGATGGTCACCGGTCTGCGGTCACCGGTCTGTGGTCACCGGTCACCGGTCACCGGTCTGCGGTCACCGGTCTGTGGTTACTGCCCTGCGGTCACTGACCGCTGGGCGGGCAGACGCAGAACAGGTGTCCCTCGGGGTCGGCGAGCACGACCCACTTTCCCTCGCCGGGCTGGAAGTCGGGCCGGGTGGCTCCGAGTTCCAGGTAGTCCCGGACGGCCCCTTCCAGGTCGGGCACGCGGACGTCCAGGTGGAACTGCTTGTCGGGCCCCGGCCAGGTGGACGGCTTGCGGTCGAGGTTCTGCTGGAAGTAGATGCTCATCGTGCCGTCGCCGATACCGGCGTAGGTGTCCTCCGCGTACTGGACCTCGTAACCGAGGACGGCCGCGTAGAACTCGGCCAGCCGCCTGGGCTCGGCGCAGTCGATGTTCACGGCGAGAAGCTGTGCTGTCGTGGTCATGCAACGATCGTCCCGCCCATACCTGTCAGCTGCTGTCACGTTTGCCGGACCGGTCCGCGGGACAGGTCCAGGCGCCGGGACAAGCCCGGGCACGGGTACCAGAACACAGGTACCAAAACAGGTACCGGAGCGCGGGCCGGGACAGCCGGTGACCGGAATAAGGGGTGGCCGCCGCGAGGAGGGCCCGGTTAGGGTGACTCCGTGTTTCTGATCGTTTCCCCGCCGACCGCCCGCTAGCGGGCGGCCCTCTCTCCTGACGACCGGACCCGAGCGGTCCGGTGGGTGCTTGCCGTCCGCATACGTGCGACCTGACGACGACCACCTCATCTGGAGAGATCTCCATGACGCATGTCTCCGTACGGCGGGGCCTGCTGTACGTGTCCATCGCGGCGACCGCCTGGGGTACCGGCGGCGCCGCCGGCGCGCTGCTCCACCAGGCGGGCGGGCTCGGCCCCGTCGCCGTCTCCTTCTGGCGGTTCGCCGCCGGAGCCGCCGTGCTCCTGCTGGCCAGGTGCCTGTTCGGCCTCGGCGGGCCCCGGGCCACCGGACCACTCACCATCGCCCGGCGGGCCCGTCCCATCGGATGGGACCCGGCCCTCGGCGGGCCCAGGCCCGCCGGACCGCTCACCGCCCTCCGGCCGGCCCGCCTCGCCCGGCGGGGCCCGGTGCTCGGGCGGGTCCTGGTCACCGGCGTGGCGATGGCCGTCTACCAGACCGCCTACTTCGCGGCGATCGCCGAGTCGGGCCTGGCCGTGGCCACCGTGGTCACGATAGGCGCGACCCCCGTCCTGGTGGCCGCGGGCGGGCGGCTGCTGCTGGGCGAGCGCCTGGGCGCCGCCGGGCTGGGCGCGGTCACGATCGCCCTGACCGGCCTGGCCGTGCTGACGCTCGGCGACGGGTGGGCCGCCTTCTCGGCGGCCGGTGTCGGGTGGGCCCTGCTGTCGGCGGCCGGGTACGCGGGGGTGACCCTGCTCAACCGGGCCTCCACCGACGAGCCGTACGCCACCGCGACGGGCGGCTTCGTCGTCGGCGGGCTCTGCCTGCTCCCCGTCGCGTCGGCCCAGGGCCTGCTGCCCTCCGGTGACCCGCTCGTCTCCTGGGCGGTCGTCGCCTACCTCGGTACGGTGCCGACGGCCCTGGCCTACGGGCTCTTCTTCACCGGCCTCGCCGCGGTACGCGCCACGACGGCCGCCGTGATCTCCCTGGTGGAGCCGGTCGGCGCGGCGGTCCTGGGAATCCTGCTGCTCGGCGAGCGGCTCACCCCGGCGACGGCGTGCGGGAGCGTCCTGCTGCTCGGCGCGGTCGCCCTGCTCGCCCTGAAGGAGAGAGGACGGACGCCCGTCCCGGTGTGACGGGGGCGAGGGTCCCGTACGGGAAACCGTGCGGGGCCCTCGCGGGGCGTCAGCCGAACAGGTCGGGTTCGGTGGCGACGATCTGGTCGTACAGAGGCTGGAAGTTGATCCAGCCGACCGTGTCGTCGCCGATCTGGCCGTGGGTGAGCTTGGCGTTCTCGTGGGTGATCCGGACGGTGGGCCCCGCGGCCTTGGCCAGGAGCTGGGCCTGGCACGAACGCTCCATCGTGATGAACCACCAGGCGGCGGCGTCCACGCTGCCGCCCACCGTCAGCAGCCCGTGGTTGCGCAGGATGACGGCCTTGTGGGAGCCGAGGGCCCGGGCGATGCGGCGGCCCTCCTCGGTCTCCAGGACGACACCGGTGTAGTCGTCGAACAGGGCGTGGTCCTCGTAGAAGGCGCAGGCGTCCTGGGTGAGCGGTTCCAGGAGCGTGCCGAGCGACGACAGCGCCTTGCCGTGCACCGAGTGGCTGTGCGCGGCGGCGACCACGTCCGGCCTGGCCTGGTGGACCATCGAGTGGATCGCGAACGCGGCCTTGTTGACGTGGTGGCGGCCGTCGACCACCTGGCCCTCGTGGTTGACGAGGATGAGGTCGCCGACCTTGATGTGCTTGAACGACATGCCGAACGGGTTCACCCAGAAGTGGTCGGTGTGCTCGGGGTCGCGGACGGTGATGTGCCCGGCCACCCCCTCCTCGAAGCCGAACCTGCCGAACAGCCGCAGCGCCGCGACCAGGCGTTCCCGGCGGTGGCGGCGCTCCTCCTCCACGCTCTCGAACTTCTGCGGGAGCCGGAAGATGAGCTGGTCGCTGGGAACGGGCTGCAGGTCGGACAGGCTCACGGTGCCTCCAGGACGGAAGGGTCGAGATCGGCGACACGGCTGTGACCCGCCAGGCCGAGGGTGAGATCGAGCTCGGCGAGCAGGCCGCGCACCACGTGGCGCACGCCGTCCTCGCCGCCCGCGGCCAGGCCCCAGACGTACGGCCTGCCGAGGAGCACGGCCCGCGCGCCGAGGGCGAGGGCCTTGACGATGTCGGAGCCGGTGCGGACGCCCGAGTCGAACAGCACGGTCATCCGGTCGCCCACGGCCGCCGCGATCGCGGGGAGCGCGTCGAGCGAGGCCGTGGCGCCGTCGATCTGGCGGCCCCCGTGGTTGGAGACGACCACGCCGTCCATGCCCGCGTCCGCGGCGCGCAGGGCGTCGTCCACGTGCTGGATGCCCTTGAGGACGATCGGCCCGTCCCAGTTGTCGCGGAGCAGGGCCAGCTGGTCCCAGGTGTGGGGGCGGCCGTTGAACATCGGCACCCACTGCATGATCGCCGCGTCGAGGTCCTCCTCGACCGGGCGGGCCAGCCTGGCGCGGAACACCGGGTCCGACAGCGGGATCGCCAGGCCGGTCCCGCGCAGGAACGGCAGGTAGGCGTGGTCGAGGTCGTGCGGGCGCCAGGCCAGGGTCCAGGTGTCGAGGGTGACGACCAGGGTGTCGTAGCCGTTCTTGGCGGCCCGGTCGAGCAGGCTGAGCGTGACCTCGTCGTCGTGCGGCCAGTAGAGCTGGTACCACCGGGGGCCGCCGGCCTCGGCCACCTCCTCCAGCGTGTGGGACGCCGCGGTGCTCAGCACCGTGGGGATGCCGAGCGAGGCTGCTGCCCTCGCGGTGGCCATCTCGCCGTCCGGGTGCACGATCGACTGCACCCCGATCGGGGCGAGGGCGAGCGGCGCGGGGTAGGTCCTGCCGAACAGCTCGACGGCGAGATCCCTGACCGGGACGTCGCGCAGCATCCTGGGCACGATCCTCCGGCGGTCGAACGCCTCGCGGTTGGCGCGCTCGGTCGCGCCGGTCCCGGCGGAGCCGGCCACGTACCAGTACGGTCCCGGGTCGAGCCGCTCGCGCGCGACCCGCTCCAGCTCGGCGACGGACGTCGAGTACGGGGGCGGGGTCCCGACCAGGCCGTTGAGGTAGATCTCGTACTGGTAATCGGAGAAGGCCATGTCCCAAGCTTTGTGGTGATCATCCTGGATGTCCACGGCTTGTTGGCTAAAATCGCCTCCGACTTATCCCGCTATGGCGTGACAAGTCATCGGTGCTCCGGAAATCTGGCGGGAGCACCCCGATCCTGAACGGCCGATCTTTGCACCACAATGTGCGGAGAGACGGAACGCGAGCCCGGGCACGGGCGTTGGAGGGAACGTGGCCTCGATTACCCAGCTCTTCAGGCGGTTCCTCGAACGCCCCGGCACCATCGACCTCTCGAAGTTCGAGAAGGTCGTCGCGGAGGCCGGGACCCGCGAGGAGCGGATCCGCGCGCTCGACGAGCTGCCCACGCCGTCGGCCGACGACCTTCCGGAGTTCTGCGCGATCATGCGCGAGGCCGCGCGCCGCGCGCTCGACCTGCGGCCGTACGACGTGCAGCTGGTCGGCATGCTGGCGATGCTGTCGGGAAACGTCGCGGAGATGGCCACCGGCGAGGGCAAGACCCTGTCCGGCGCGATGGCCGCCGCCGGATACGCCCTGCAGGGCAAGCGCGTCCACGTCATCTCGGTCAACGACTACCTGGCCCAGCGTGACGCCGAGTGGATGGGCCCGCTCTATGCGGCGCTCGGCGTCTCCTGCGGCTGGATCGGCCAGAACTCCACCCCCGGCGAGCGCCGGGCGGCCTACGCGGCGGACGTGACGTACGGCTCGGTCAGCGAGATCGGCTTCGACGTGCTGCGCGACCGGCTGAGCACCGCCGTGGACGACCTGATCGTGCCCGCGCCGGCCGTGGCGCTGGTCGACGAGGCCGACTCCGTGCTGGTCGACGAGGCCCGGGTGCCGCTGGTGCTGGCCGGTGCCGCCGACCCCGGCGACGCGGTCCCGGAGATGGCCGTGCTGGTCAGGCAGCTGGTCAAGGGCTACCACTACGAGCTCGACGACCAGGCGCGCAACGTCCACCTGACGAGCAAGGGCATCGACACCGTCGAGCAGGCGCTCGGCCTGGACCTCTACGACACCCCGGCCACCCTGACGGACGTCAACCTCGCGCTGCACGCGCACGCCCTGCTGACCAAGGACGTCGACTACATCGTCCGCGACGGCAAGGTGCACCTGATCAACCCCTCCCGGGGCCGGGTCGCGCTGCTGCAGCGCTGGCCGGACGGGCTGCAGGCGGCGGTGGAGGCCAAGGAGGCGCTCTCGCCGTCGGAGACCGGCGAGATCCTCGACTCGATCACCGTCCAGGCGCTGATCACCCGTTACCCGGAGAAGTGCGGCATGACCGGCACCGCGGTGGCGGTCGGCGACCAGCTGCGGGAGTTCTACGACCTCAAGGTCGCCGTGATCCAGCCCAACCGGCCGAACGTGCGGATCGACGAACCCGACCGCCTCTTCGAGTACCGCATGGAGAAGGACCTCGCGCTGGTCGAGGAGATCGTCGAGGTGCACGCCACCGGCCGGCCCATCCTGATCGGCACCCTGGACGTGGCCGAGTCCGAGCGCCTGGCGCTCACCCTGAGCGGGCGCGGGCTGGAGTGCGTGGTCCTCAACGCCAAGAACGACGCCGAGGAGGCGGCCATCATCTCCCGGGCCGGGGAGCGCGGCGCGCTCACGGTCTCCACCCAGATGGCCGGGCGCGGCACCGACATCCGCCTCGGCGAGGGCGTCGACGAGCTCGGCGGCCTGTACGTCATCGGCTCGGGCCGGCACACCAGCAGCCGCCTGGACGACCAGCTCCGCGGGCGCGCGGGCCGCCAGGGCGACCCCGGCGGCTCGGTCTTCCTCGTCAGCGGCGAGGACGAGCTGATCACCCACTACGTCGCCGACGAGTACGCCAAGGGCGTGCCGGAGCACTCCCTCGTAGGCCACGCCCAGCGGGTCGCCGAGGGCGTCAACATGGAGATCCACCGCAACACCTGGCGCTACACCCGCCTGCTGGAGCGCCAGCGCGGCCAGCTGCTGGAGCGCCGCGACCGGGTCCTGCGCGACAGGGTGGCCGGCGAGGCGCTGGCCGCCGCGGCCCCCGAGCGGTGGGCGGAGCTGGCGGAGAGCGTCGGCGAGGACGTGCTGCACGAGGCGGCCCGCCAGATCGTGCTGTTCCACCTCGACCGCGGCTGGGCCGACCACCTGGCGTACCTGGCGGAGCTGCGGGAGGGCATCCACCTGCGGGTCCTCGGCAGGCTCAACCCGATCGACGAGTTCCACAAGGACGCCGTCCCGGCCTACCAGCGCCTGCTGGCCGAGATCGAGTCACGCTCGGTCGAGACCTTCGAGACCGCCACCGTCACCGAGGAGGGCCTCGACCTGGAGGGCGCGGGCCTCAAGCGCCCCACGGCCACCTGGACCTACCTCGTCCAGGACAACCCCTTCGGCACCGAGTGGGACCGCATCCTCAACCGCCTCGCCACCAAGGTCCGCCGCCGCTGACCAGGATCGCCCCTCATCGCGACCGGTAGGCGTCCGACCGATGCTGGATGGTGATCACTTGGACCACGACCGTGTCGTCGTCGATCAGATAGAGCACTCGATAGTCGCCCCGGCGCGCTGACCACTGCGGGGCGAGAGGCTCGTCGAGCGGCTTGCCCACCCGGTGGGGGTTGTCCAGGAGCGGGCCGGTGATGAACTCCCATACCGCCGGAACGACCTTCGCCGGCAGCCGCTCGGCGAGATCCTGCCTGGCACGACGGGTGAGGCTGAGTTCATACCGCCTGCTCACAGACGACCGGTCCGGCGGAGCTCGGCCTCCACCTCCTCAAGGGAGGAGACGCGTCCCGACTCCAGGTCGGCGAGCCCTTCGCGGATGGCCGCCACCGTTTCCGTCGAAGCGAGAATCTCGATCATCTCGCGCATCGTCTCGTAGTCGTCGGCGGCCAGCAGCACAGCGGCGGGCAGGCCGTTACGAGTGATCTCGAATCGCTCATGGGTGGTGACCGCGGACTCGACGATGCCGGAGAGCCGGTTTCGCGCGTCCGCGAGAGGAAGAACAGTCATGTACATAATTCTAGCCAACATAGAATGTGGCGGCCAGCGGTTCAGATTTTCCAGGAAGGAGTGAGCGCCGACTTCACCTTCGACATCATGGCGCGCGTTACGTGTGTGGTAATGGTTTCGCCGATCGCCGCCGGATATCGTGGCGTACGTGACCACCACCAGCGCGTCCCGGCCGGTAGGCGAGCTTCTGCGCCAATGGCGGGAACGACGGCGGATGAGCCAGATGGACCTCGCGATCCAGGCCGACATCTCCACCCGGCACCTGAGCTTCGTGGAGACGGGCCGGTCCAAACCGAGCAGGGACATGATCCTGCACCTCGCGGAGGAGCTGGAGCTCCCGCTGCGCGAGCGCAACCACCTGCTGCTGTCCGGCGGGTTCGCGCCGCTCTACGCGGAGACGCCGCTCAGCTCACCGCACATGGCGTCGGTGCGGGAGGCGCTGGGGCAGGTGCTGAGCGGGCACGAACCGTACCCGGCGGTCGTCGTCGACCAGCGCTGGAACCTCATCGACCGCAACGCCGCGACCGGGTTGCTGCTGCGCGGGGTCGCGCCGGAGCTGCTGGTCCCCCCGGTCAACGTGCTGCGGCTGAGCCTGCACCCCAAGGGCATGGCGCAGCGGATCATCAACCTGGGCGAGTGGCGGGCCCACCTACTGCACCGGCTCCGCCGCCAGATGAGCCTCACCGCCGACCCCGAGCTGGCGGCGCTCTGGCAGGAGCTCGACGACTACCCCTGCGACCAGCCCGAGCCGGAGATAGACCGGCCCGGCCCCGGCGACATCGTGATCCCCCTCCGGCTCCGCCGCGGCTACCGGGAGCTGGCCTTCTTCAGCACCATGGCCACCTTCGGCACCCCCCTGGACATCACCGTCGCCGAACTGGCCATCGAGGCGTACTTCCCGGCGAACCCCGAGACCGCCGCCTACCTGCAGCACCAGCACCACCCCGACTGAACAGGGGGGCGGAGCGTGGGGCGCGGCGTGCGCCCCACGCCACACCCCCGCCGTCTCGGCCGGTCCGGCCGAGGTCACTCGTCCCCGGCCGGTCCGGTTCCCGGAAGGTCCTCGGTCGCCGACGGCGGGCCTCAGCCGGAGACGCCGGCGCCGACGGCGGGTCTCAGCCGGAGACCCCGGCCCCGGACCTGCTGGGCTCGCCGGGCTCATCCGGTTCGCCGGCCTCTCCGGGCTCGTCCGACTTGCCGTTCTCGTCCGACTTGCCATGCTCGCCGGGCCCGCCGGTTTCCGGCTTTTCCGCGCGTGACGCCGCAACCCTGGCGAGGACGACGTCGACGACGAGGAAGGCGAGCAGCGAGATGCCCAGCAGCGGGAGGAACACGCCCACCGCGACCGCCACGGCCGCCAGGGGCAGGACCACGGCGAGGGGCAGCCGCCGCAGGCCGCCGCGCTCGTAGGGGACGCCGAACCCGCGGGTCGGGCGGCGCAGCCACCACATCCGGTAGCCCCACACGATGACCGAGATCAGCGCCACGGCCAGCGCGGCGAGCAGGATCTGGTTGACCAGGCCGAACAGCACTCCCATGTGCCCGTCGATGCCCCACCGGGTCAGCTTGGCCCCGATGGGGAAGTCGTCGAAACGCAGCTCGGCGACCGCCTGGCCGCCGGCGGCGTCGACCGCCACCTGGTCGTTGCGCTGCGGCCAGAGGCGGTCCGTCTCCTTGACGACGTACGGGTCTCCGGTCTCGGCCGGCCAGACGATCTCCAGGGGTCCGGACAGGCCCTTGCCCGCCGCCGCCCGGACGACCTGGTCGACGTCGGCGGCAGGGGCGGCGCCCGCGTCCCCTCCGGCGTGGCCACCGTGGTCACCGTGACCGCCGGAGACGGGCATCGACGGGGTGCCCCAGCCGATCGCCCTCTGGATCACGTCGACGTTGACTCCCGCGTACTTCGACCAGGTCAGGCCGGTGGCCGACAGGGCGAGCAGGCCGACCAGCGCCCACAGGCCGACCGAGCCGTGCCAGGAGAGGGTCTTGCGCCGGCCGCGGGCGCCGCGCTCGGGGGTAACGAGGCGGCGCAGCCGCCGACCGGCACGGCGGCGGCGGGTCAGCCACAGCACCAGGCCGCCGAGCGCGACCAGCCACAGCCAGCTGGCGGCCATCTCGCTGTAGACGCGCCCCGGCTCGCCCAGGTGCAGGTGGCGGTGGAGCTGGGAGATCCAGGTCCGCACGGGCAGGGCGCCCGAGCTGCCGTAGCTCTCCAGCGACCCGCGGACCTGGGCGGTGTACGGGTCGACGAAGACCGCCGTGCGGATGCTCTCCGCGAGGCCGGGGTCGTCGAACAGCACCCGGGTCGTCGCGTCAGGCTCGTCGTAGGTCCATACGGCTCCGATCGTTCCCCCGGGATGCGCGGCGGTCGCGGCCGCGACCTGCCGCGCCAGGGGCAGCTTCTGCTGCCCGGCCGGTACGGGGACCGTCAGCTCGTGGGAGTGGACCACCTTCTCCAGCTGGAAGGAGGCGGCGTACAGCAGGCCGGTCGTCGCCGCCACCAGCAGGAAGGGCGCGACGAGGATCCCGGCGTAGAAGTGCAGGCGGAGCAGGAGCGAGCGCAGCGTCGCCCAGGTGGAGGGCACCGGGGACCCGGAGGTCACGGGGGGCACGGGGGCCGGTGAGGGGCCGGACGGCCCGGTCCCGGGCTGGATCTCGACGTCGGACGTCATGGGGAGAGTTCTCCGTTCGCAGGGAACGCGCGCACCGTCAGG
Organism: Streptosporangium sp. NPDC023825; assembly: GCF_040639575.1. Lineage (NCBI taxonomy): Bacteria > Bacillati > Actinomycetota > Actinomycetes > Streptosporangiales > Streptosporangiaceae > Streptosporangium > Streptosporangium sp. NPDC023825. Next base: position 230,011 of record NZ_JBFAAE010000008.1, read on the forward strand.
TACGCGGCACCGCGGTGTGAGGTTCGGTGTCGCGGGAGGGCAGGCGTGACTCCGGCCCTCACCGGCCGCAGGCACGGTGGGAGCCGGGCTCGCGGCCCGTCGGCATTGGCTTGGCGGGTGTCGCCGGGTACCACCGGGAACCGGTGGGCGCCGGTGGGCGCCGATGTGGCGGCACTCGGGCTCACCGGCCGGGAAGGGGACGACGGCCCGCGGCCGGAAGGGTACGGCGCTCGGAGGAGGCGCGGGCCCGCGAGGGCGCGACGGCCTCCGGGCGCGACGGCCCGATGTCAGACGGCGTACGGGACCGCGGGCGGCCCGCGGCGCGAGACGGCGGCGGCGAGCAGCCGGGTGACCGGTGGCACCCGGTCGTCGGGCGCGGCGGGGAGCGGCGCGACGCGGCAGGTGACGGGCGCGCGCCACCGCAGCAGGGTGAGGGCCGAGGCGAAGAGCAGGAACAGGAGCGTGGCCAGGCCGCGCTCCCCCCGCTCCAGCCAGTGGGCCGACAGCACCGCCGTCACGGCGTGCACCAGCAGCATGAACAGGCCGGTGGACAGGTCACCGGCGCCGTGCTCGTGCCCGGTCGGCGGTTGTGCCGCGCCGGAGGTGAACCACAGGTGCATGCCGTACTGCGCGGCGAAGCTCGCCCCCAGCAGCATGCCGAAACCACACCGCCGCCGGGCGAGCGCGAACGCGCCCGCCGCGGTCGGCAGCACCGCCCAGACCAGCACACCCGGTCCCACCGGGCTGCCTCCGGCCAGCACGTGCATGGCCAGCGACGCCGTCACGCACACGACCGCGAACACCGCGGCGCGAACAAAACGGAAGGCGTGCATGGGGCAATGGTGACAGAGAATGGTGAATTCGCCAGCCCTTGAACTGTTGTTAAGAGTGTGGATTAATACCACTCGATCTGTGCGTCACGATTAGGCGGTCTGCGCTAGTCGGTCACCTCAGGCGGGAGGTCCCCCACCTTGGGCGCGTAGTCGGCGTCCTCGGGCGTGGGGTCGGCCACCTCGGGCGCCCGGTCGGCCACCTCGACCTTCAGCTGTGCCGTCGAGGTGATCAGGCTGCCCTCCGGCGCTCCCGCCTTGGCCGCGTCCGTCACGACGACGCGCTCGCCCAGGTACAGGTAGGTGGTGCGGTCGAAGATGTACTCGTGCCGCACCCCGCCGAACTTGTTGACCATGGCCACCGCGACCCCCTTGCGCCCGGCGGCGTCCTCGGCCTCGTCGACGGTCTCGACGCCGGGGATCGTGCCGGCCGCCCGGAACAGCGCGGCCCGCTGGGCGGACGGCATGTACGCCCGTGTGATCATCGAGCCGACTTTCCCCCACGCCGTGTAGTCGGCCAGGGGGTCCTGTGCCAGATCCCGGTAGAGGTGCTCGCGCATCCCCGCGGGATCGGTGGGCAACCGGCTCAGGTAGGCGTAGTCGGTGCGCCGGTGTTCGGGACTGATGTCGTGGCCCACGAGCTTCCCCGGCGCCGCGTCGCCTTCCCCCCGCCGCTTGACCGCGGCGGGCAGCGGCTCCCCGGGGAACGGCCTCGGCTCCAGATGCCTGCTCGACATGACCCCTCCGTCCAGGGCGGAGCCCTCGACCGGCAGCCACACCTTGATCAGGCTGTGCTCGAGGTAACGGACCTCCTTCCCGCCCTCCTGCAACTTGGCCGGGAACATGATCTGCATCTCGAAGGCGAGGAACTGGCCCGGTTCCGGGTACAACTCGTCCCGCTCGCTCGCGGTGTCGGCGGCCCGCTGGAGGACCGCCGACACCGCCACGGGCGTCACCTGGACGGCCGTCCCCGGCCGGGAGGGTGAGCTCGTGTCGACGAACCCGAGTCCCACGACCATCGCGGCCCCGGCCCCCACCGCGAGGCTCGTCCCGAGACTCAGCCGGAGGTTCCTCCCGAGGCTCTCCGAGCGGCGTGCCCCGCGGGTGACCGGTGCCGGCGGTGCCGCGCCGAAGGCGACGATCTCCGACAGCAGCCGCCGCTCCTCCGCGCGCAGCTCCGCCGGGCCCGGCCGGGGCACCTCACCGCGCAACCGGTTCACCTGGGTCATCTCATCCATGGAAGGTCTCCTCGCTGACGGACGTGGGGTCGACCCCGCCGAGTTCCTTGCGCACCTTGCTCCTGGCCCGGTTGACCCGCGAGCGGACCGTGCCCACCGGGATGTCCATCGCCTGGGCGGCCTCCGTGTAGGTGAGGCCGCCCCAGGTCACCAGCAGCAGCACGTCCCGGTGGCCCGCGGGCAGCCGCGCCAGGGCGGCCGCCAGCCTGCGCCGCACGGCGCCGGCGCTCAGCCGCTCGTCGCTGCGCTCGGTGAACGGGGCGGTCACCGGGTCGACGCCGGTCCGTTCGAGGAGGCGCAGCTGCCGCACCTCGACGCGCTTGTGCCGCCTGATCAGGTTGGTCGCGATGCCGTACAACCACGGGCGCGCGCTGGGCTGCGACGGGTCGTAGCCCGCCCTCCTGCGGAACGCCACCAGGAAGGTGTCCGCCACGACGTCCTCGGCCGCGTCGGCTCCCAGCCGCCGGGTGACGTAGCGCTTGATGTCGGGCGCGTGCCGGTGGAAGACCTCGGCGAACACCTCCGGCTCCCGCCGGGACCGCTCGATGACGGAGGCGTCGTCGGCCTCCGCCCCGTCGGCGGGGGAACCGGCGGGAGAGACGTCGCGGTCCCGCACCCCGCCGGCGGGGAGGACGCCACCGTCCCCCTCCACGCCGACAGGAAGGGTCCCGCCCACCCCCGCCCGGGTCCGGCTCGTTTCGCTCATATCCGGCCTTTCGGCTCTCGGTCAGGACACCCGTTGTTGCCCTCCCGCGTGCCCGCGGTTCCCGGAAACGACCCGGCGATCTGGCCCGAGGTGAGATCGGCCGGCCCCCGCCCCCCGAAACCCGGGAAAGCGGGGCGCGCCTCCCGCGCACCCCGCATCGGCGACCGTGTCGACGGCCGTGGGCCGTATCAGTGGCCGTGTCAGCGGTCCTCCCGACGGCTCGGGGGGACACGCGTCCCCGTCACACCGGGGTGAACTCCAGGTAGGAGACGGCGGGCATGGGCAGGGTGAACTCCAGCCGCAGGGTCCCGTCCGCCGCGTGGACGGTACGGACGGGTTCCAGCTCGTCCAGGCCGTTCGCGGCGTGGAGCCGTTCCCACTGCTCGCCCTCGGGCCAGCCGGCGCCCCCGCCGATCTCCGCCCAGACCGCCCGGATGTTGGAGTGCCGCTCGTCGATCCGGTGGTGGCTGACCGCGTAGTCCCCCGCGGCCAGGCCCTCGACGGTGAGGGCGACCTCGCGCGACAGGATCTCCGCGCCGTCGGCCCGGCCCTGGTCGAGGGTGCCGTTCCACACCAGCACCCCGACGGTGCCGGTGGCCGAGCGCGCCGCCCACGCCTCGACCCCCGCGACGTCGCCGCCGGCCGAGCAGGCGAGCTCGTCCTCGCCCAGCCGGTCGGCGAGGGTGAGCGCGAGGTAACGGGGCTTGCGCAGGTTGCCGACCGTGAGCAGGCCGAACCCGCCGTGGAAGAGCGCCGGCGGGCGGCCCAGCTCCTCGAAGTGGTCCGAGGCGACCCAGTGGGCCAGCGCGTCGACCCGCCCGGCCGCCGACCTCATCCCATGCAGCAGGAACGCCGCCCCGAACGGCCCGTCGCCGATGCCGTGGAAGTGCGTGGGGGTCGGCCCCCACTCCGTCCACCAGATCGGCGTGCCCGCGCGGCCGTGCCGTTCCAGGGCGGGCCGCCAGTCGAGCGGGGCGTTGCCGTAGGTGTGGGTGGAGACGAAGTCGAGCGCCGCGCCCGAGGCGTCCACGTGGTCGATGAGTTCCTGGACCCAGCCGTTGGCCGCCGACGACGGGCCGCCGACGCGGATGTCCGGGTGGACGTCCTTGACCGCCGCCGCCGACACGTCGTACAGGCGGAAGAACTCCTCGGGCGTGCCGCTCCAGAAGACCTCCAGGTTGGCCTCGTTCCACACCTCGAAGGCCCAGTTGTCGATGACCTCGCGCAGGCCGTACCGCTCGACGAGGTGCCGGGTGAGGTCGCGGACCAGGTCGCCCCACCGGTCGTAGTCCCTGGGCGGCGAGATGATCGCCTCGTAGCCGAAGACCGTCTTCGACGGGTCGGAGGCGAGGTCGCGCGGCATGAACGACAGCTCCACGATCGGCCGCATGCCGAACGCGGTGATCGTGTCGTAGACCTCGTCCACCCGGCTGAAGTCGTGTACGGGCTTGCCGTCCTCCTCCCGGTAGACGCCGAGGTCGTCGCAGAGGATCGCGTGGGCGCGCACGGTCTCGACGCCCAGCTCCTCCCGCATCGTCCGCAGCGCCTCGGTCAGCTCGGGGCCGATCGGGCGCCCGCCCACGGTGCCGGCGGACAGCATGTACGACAGGTGCTCGGAGCCGATCATGTACTTCCACGGCCTGGGCAGCGGCCGCGTGCTCACCGAGGCGTCGACCCGCAGGACCGTCGCGCCCGGCTCGGCGAGCGGCGCGGCGAACACCGCCTCGGTGAGGGGGCCGGTCCGTTCCATGGTGGTGACGGCGGCGACCCGGTACCAGGAGGGTTCCCCGCGCGTGTCGACGTAGCGCGGGTCCGGCACGGCCGGCACGTCGACGTCGCGCTGCTCGGTCGGGGTGTAGGGCCCCGCCTCGGCGGGCGCGCGGTGGACGAGGTAGCCGATGGCCCCGGCCACCGGTTCCCAGGTCAGCGTGACGTGCCCGCCCCCGCTTTCGGCGCGCAACCCCCGGGGGGCGGCGACCTCGACCCGTCCGGTCGCGGCCACCTCCCCCGACGGCCGGTAGATGCGGGCCTGCCAGTCCCGGTGTGCGGCGTCGGCCGTGCTCATTGATGTCTCCCCGATGGTCGATGGGTGGATGTGCGCGTTGGGCCGCGGCTCACTTGGGGGGCACGACGGCCCATTCCTCCAGGCGCAGCACGGGGGCGAGCCTGGCCGTGACGTCGCGGGTGGCGAAGTGGCGGCGCAGGCTGTCGTCCGCGAGCGCGTTGCCGAGCGCGATCATGATCATTCCCTGGTCGAGGGCGAGATACTGCTTGGCGACCTTGCCGCTGCGCACGGCGACCGCGTCGTAGAAACCGCCGGGCCCGTAGGCGTCGAAGTTCGCCCTGAGCCTGGCGAGGTTGTCCAGGGCCGCGTCCGGCGCGTGGCGCAGCGCGAGGAACGACGCGTGCGGGGTGACCACGCCGTCCCCGTACGACGCCGGTTCCGGCGCTCCCTCGCGGCATCCCTCGAAGCCGTAGTCGACGGAGGTGCGCTCCTGGTCGGAGGTGTAGCCGGGGGTGTCCATGCCGATCGCGTCCACGCCGTACTCGCGATAGCCGCCGGCGGGGTCGTTGGACGGGGAGAAGCCCCAGTAGCCGTACTTCGCCTCGTTCATGCCGTGCTCGATCTGGGCGGCGATGTAGACCGGCTGGTTGCGGCCCCAGCTCCTGGCGCCCCAGACGTCCTCCGGCACGAGCTGGGTCACCATCAGCTCCTCGAACATGCTGCCGCCCCAGGTGGGCACCAGGCGCATGCCGCGGTAGCCGTAGGTGCCCTCGAAGACGTTGACGCCCATGTACGTGCGCCAGGCGCCGACCGGCTTCTGCTCGGCCCACGACCAGTCGCAGGTGTCGGGGAAGGTCCGCCACATGCCGTAGTAGTGCTCGGGCGGGAGCTGGCCGAGGACGATGCCGACGTAGCTGGCGATCCTGGCCTCGGTGAGCGCGCCGTAGTGGTGGCAGGTGGAGTGGACGGTGGTCCCCGAGCCGTTGTAGTCGCTCTCGACCGAGCAGCCGGTGGGCTTGTCCGGCCAGAACCCGCCGCGCAGCAGGCCGGTGCCCGCGTCGGGCCGTGCCTGCGGGTCGTAGTAGGACTCGAAGTCCATGCTCCTCGCCAGCGCCCCGGCCTGCTTGGAGACCTCGGGCACGGCGCTGCGGAGCATCATGAGGGCGGCGGCGAGCCAGCCGTTGTCGACGCTGGACAGGAACGGCTGGACGGCCGAGCCGTCCTCCGGCCAGGTGCGGACGATCTGGAGCGTGCGCGGGTCGTACCAGTTGTAGAACTGGCCGGTCGGGGCGTGCCGCTCCAGCTTCGCCGTCGAGGCGAGCGTCCTGGTCACGCGGCGCAGGGCCTCACCCTTGGAGATGAGGCGGGTGTCGCGGGCGGCCACCGTACTCCACAGGTAGGTGGCGATGTTGGTCGGCGAGGTCACCTTGGCGCGGGTGGCGGGGTCGAGGGAGCCGTCGATCTTGTCGGAGGGCAGCCCGGTCGCCGGGTCGGCCATCGCGGCCATGGACCTCCAGGTGTCCGCGGCGTAGCGGCGCAGCAGTTCCCGCCGCCGCTCCGCCGTCAAGGGGACATCGGGGGAGACGAGGGGAGACGCGGAGGGGGAGACGGAGGGGTCGGAGGGAGCGGGGGGTGCGGGGGTGGGCGCGGCCGAGGCGGGAGAGGGGACGGCCGTGATCAGGGCGAGACAGGCCGCCAGGGCGGCCACGTGACGACGACGCACGGGGGCTCCTTACGTGGGGGGGTCACTTGAGTCCGGTGGAGGCGACGCCCCGGATCACTTGAGTCCGGTGGAGGCGATGCCCTGGATGAAGAAGCGCTGCAGGAAGACGAAGAGGACCAGGACCGGCAGCACGACGACCACCGCCCCGGCGATGAGCAGGCCGTACTGGGTCCCCTGGTAGCCGTTGAAGATCGCCAGCGCGACGGGCAGCGTGTACTTGTCCTCGCTCTGGGCGACCACCGCGGGCCACAGGAAGTTGTTCCACGAGCCGAGGAACGTGATCAGGCCGAGCGTGGCGAGCGCGGGCTTGCAGAGCGGCATGACGATCCCGAAGAAGATCCGGAACTCCCTGGCGCCGTCGACCCGCGCGGCGTGGATCAGCTCGTCGGGGATGTCCGCGATGAACTGGCGCATCAGGAAGATGCCCAGCGGGGTGACCAGGCCGGGCAGGATGATCCCGAGGAAGGTGTTGACCAGGCCGAGCTTCGCAATAAGCACGAACTGCGGGATCATCACCACGATCGCGGGCAGCGCCATCTGCGTGAGGACCAGCGCGAAGAGCACGTTCTTGCCGCGGAAGGCGAGCTTGGCGAAGGCGTACCCGACCATCGAGCAGAACAGCAGGTTGCCCGCGACGGTGGCGAGGGCCACCACCGCGCTGTTGACGAACACCTGCGTGATGTTCATCTTCTCCAGCAGCTCGCCGTAGTTGGCGAGCGTCCACTGCACCGGCAGGAGGTCGGGCGGGGTCCGCCTGATCTCGGTCTCCGGCTTGAACGAGGTGAGCAGCGTCCAGGCGAACGGCAGCACGACGACCACGAGCCCGGCGCTGAGCAGCGCGTACGTGGAGAAGCGGCGTTTCACGAGGGCCTCGCGGCCCGGAGCGGGTTTCGCCGGGGTCCTCCGCCTCGGCGCCGGTCTCACGCCGGCCGCCCGGCCCGGAGCCGGTTTCGCGGGGGCCTCCCCGCCCTGAACGGGTCTCATCTGGACCTCCCGACCCGGAACTGCAGGACCGCGAGGGCCACGATCACGGTGAACAGGACGCTCGCCGCGGCGGCGGCGTAGCCGTAGTTGCCGGAGCCGAACTGGCCGTAGATGGCGAGCGACGCCGAGGTGGTCGCGCCCGCCGGGCCTCCCTGGGTCATCACCAGCGGTTCCTCCATGAACTGGGCGAACCCGATGGAGCTGTAGACGGTGCAGAACAGCAGCGCCGGGCGGAGCATCGGCAGCGTGACGGAGCGGAACCGCTCCCAGCGACCGGCGCCGTCGACCTCCGCCGCCTCGTACAGCTCCCTGGGGATGCCCTGCAGGGCGGCCAGCAGGACGACCATGTCGAAGCCGAAGCTCCGCCAGGCGGTCATGACGATGATCACCGGAAGCGCCAGGTTCTCGTCGGCGAGCCAGCGGGGACCGTCCACGCCCACCGCCGCGAGCACCTGGTTGACCAGTCCCGCGTCGGGTTCGAGCAGGAACCGCCAGGCCACCGCGACACCGATGATGCTGGTGACGTACGGCAGGTAGTAGCCGAGCCGGAAGAACGCGGCGGGCAGCCGGGCGATCCCCGAGTTCAGCGCCACGGCCGCGCCCAGGCCGAGGGCGATGGTGAGCGGCAGCGCGGTCACCACGAAGATCAGCGTGTTGACCGCCGCCTTGCGCATGAGCTCGTCGTCGAACAGTCGCAGGTAGTTGTCGAGCCCGACGAGGTTGACCCCGAGGGGGTCGCGCACGTCGGTGCTGCGCATGTCGGTGAAGCTCATGCCGAGCTCGACGAGGAGCGGCCCCGCCCAGAAGACCGCGAACATCACCACGAAGGGCGTCACGAAGACCCAGGCCAGGCCGGTACGGCGGAATCCTCCCCCGGATCGCCGCTCCCCGGCGGGGGCCGGCCCGGTGGGCTCGCGCGAGCCCACCCGCTCGCCGACCACCATGGTCAGACCCCGGTCCCGATGGTCTCGGCCTGCTCCTGGACGCGCTTGGCCGTCTCCTCGGCCGTCTGCTTGCCCAGGGCCATCTTCTCGACCTCGGTCTCCATCACCTTGGCCACCTGCTCCCAGGTCGGGACGGCGGGGACGGCCTTGGCGTTCTTGAGCTGCTCGCCGAAGACGGTGACGCGCTCGTCGGCGGTGAGCGCCGGGTCCTGCCAGGCGGCCTCGACGCTGGGCAGCGCGTTGACCTTGGTGTACCAGGTGGCCTGGACCTTGGGGTCGACGAGCCAGCGCAGGAACTTCCAGGCGGCCTCGCGGTTCTTCGCGTCCTTGAAGACCACCATGTCGCTGCCGCCGATCAGGCTGGAGCCTCCCGCGCTCCCCTTCGGGTAGGGCGCGACGGCGAACTTGTCGCCGAAGCCCTCGCCGCCGTCCTTCTCCAGGCCCGCGATCATCCACGGCCCCGAGTAGAAGGCGCCGACCTTCCCCTTGACGAACGTCTGCGGGAAGGCGCCGGTCGGCTGGTCGGTGCTGGCGAGCCCGCTCTCGAAGAACGAGCCGTACTGCTTGAGCGCCTTGACCATCTGCGGGGTGTCCAGCGTCCACTTGCCGTCCGCGATGATCTCGCCCCCCGCCTGCCACACCAGCGGCAGCACCTCCTGCCAGGAGCCCTGCCGGAAGTTCTGCTCGACGCCGAGCGAGGCGCCGCCCCTCTCCTTGAGCGCCTTCACGAAGGCGGTGGTCTCCTCCCAGGTGGCGGGCGGCTTCACCGACGCCTTCTCGGCGAGGTCCTTGCGGTAGTACAGGGCGCGGGTCTCGACGTACCAGGGCACGCCGTACGCGGTCCCCTCCACCTCGACCGTGCCCCACGCGCCGGGGAAGAACGCCGACTTGTCGATCAGGTTGGCCGGGGTGGGGTCGAGGGCGCCGGTCTTGGCCATCTCGCCCATCCAGGTGCTGCCCAGCATGGTGACGTCGGGGGTGGCGTTCCCCGCGATGGCCGCGGTGATCTTGTCGTGGGCGACGTCCCAGCCGAGCGCGGTCACCTTGATCGTGATGCCGGGGTTGGCCGTCTCGAAGTCCTTGGCGAAGGCGCCCAGCGCCTCCCCCTCGGCCCCGATCGCCCAGACCGTGACCTCGCCGGCGGCCTTGCCAGTGTCGACGTCCCTCGCCTGCTCGGCGGCCCCTCCGGTGCTCCGGCCGCACCCGGCGAGCACCAGCCCCAGCGCGAGGATCCCGACGGCGTACTTCTTCACTTTTCCTCCAGGGGGTGAGACCCGCAGCTGGATCGGACGATCAGCTGGGTGGGGAGAATCTCGGAGTTCGGGACGGTGCGAGTGCCCTTGATGAGCTCGTCCAGCGCGCGGGCGGCGCGGGCGCCGAGCAGGCGCATGGGCTGGCGCACCGTGGTGAGGGCGGGCCTGGCGTGGCGGGCGGCCATGATGTCGTCCCAGCCGGTGATGGCCACGTCGCCGGGCACGTCGAGGCCGAGCTCCTCGGCCGCCAGGATGACGCCCAGGGCCACCTGGTCGTCGGCGCAGATCACCGCCTCGGGACGGCGTCCGCTGCCGGGTTTCCCGCCGAGCAGCGTCCGCCCCGCCGCGTACCCGCCCTCCACGGTGAGCTCGCAGGGCAACGGCGCCGGAGGCCGGATCCCGTGGCCGGACAGGACCCGCCTGACCCCCGTCCAGCGCTGGGTGACGTCGCCCCGGTCGTCGTCCCCGGCCAGGGCGAAGGTGGTGTAGCCGTGACCGAGCAGGTGGGTGGCGAGCGCCTCGGCCGAGGCGGTGTTCTCGCTGGAGACCGCGTCCGCCCGTTCGACGGGGTCGCGCGCGAGCAGCACCAGCGGCGTCCTGCTCCTGACGATCTCGTCCACCAGGGCGTCCTCGACGGTCCTGCCGAAGATCACCATGCCGTCCACCCGGCCGACGAGGTCCCTGACCAGGTCCTGCACCGCGGCCCGCCCGCGGGTGGACAGGATGAGCACGGAGCGGCCGAGCTCGGCGGCCACCTCCTCGTACCCGAGGAGGACCTCGGCGAAGTAGGGGCCCGACAGGTCGGGGAAGACGATCCCGTTGGCCGCGTGGCGGCCCTGGGCCAGGGAGACGCCGAGGCGGCTCGGGGTGAAGCTGAGCTCCTCGACCGCCCTCAGCACCTTCTCGCGCGTTCCGGCCGCGACGGGGCCGGTGTTGCGCAGCGCCCGGGAGACGGTGGCGATGGAGACGCCCGCCCGCTGCGCGACCTCGTAGATGGTCGCGCCCTGACCTTCGTCGCTGTTTGACACCCGTCGTCCGATCTGCCGGGAAGTGGAAGCGCTTACACTCGGCGGCGACAGAGGGTGGAAGCGCTTACAGTGGATGACCGGAGTCAATCACCGGACGGAATCATCAGTAAAGGCTTGTTACGTCACCGTTACCAAACGGGCACAGCGATATTCCGGGATTTGTGAGACTTGTCAGGAAAAAAGAGGACCGGTCACCTCCCGATACGAACGAATGCCGGTTGACTATCGCCAAAAGATCATCCGGGCTATCCTCGCCGGAATCGGGCAGTCCATGACCGCCAGGGCGTGGCACCGTCCACCTCGCCCCCTGAGATCCGTGAGCCGTTCGGGGAGCTTGATGAGATTCCAGGTGCTCGGCGATGTGACGATCATCGCCGACGAGCGTCCCGTTCCCCTGTCCTCACGCAGGCAGGAGCAGCTGCTGGCGCTCCTCGTCTGCGCACGGGGGCGCGTCGTGCCGGCCGAGACCCTGATCGACGCGCTGTGGGGGGAGCGGCTCGGACCGCGCGCGGGCAAGAACCTGCAGGTGCTCGTGCACCGGCTGCGCAGAACGCTCGACGCCCCCGAACGGATCCGGCACGACCGCTCGGGCTACGCGCTGTCCGCGCGGCCCGAGGAGGTCGACGCCTGGCACTTCGCCGACCTGACCGAGCGCGCCAGGCGGGCGCTGAACCGGGGGCAGCGGGAGGCGGCGTCCGCCCTGCAGCGGGAGGCGCTCGCGCTGTGGAACGGCCGGGCCTTCTCGGGACTGGACGGCGTGGCCCAGCTGGCGGAGGCGGCCGAACGCCTGGAGCAGGACCGCAGGAGGGTGCTGACCGAGCGCATCGACACCGACCTGGCGCTGGGCAGGCACGCGGAGGTCATCCCCGAGCTCCTCTCGATGGTCGCGGAGGATCCGCTGGTGGAGTCCACGACCGCGCGGCTGATGGTGGCGATGCACCGGGCCGGGCTGCGTACGGAGGCGCTGGAGACCTACCGGCGCACCCGTACCGTCCTGGCCGAGGAGCTGGGCCTGGAACCGGGACCGCAGCTGCGCGCGCTGGAACAGGCCATCCTGCGCGGGGATCCCCGGGTCGACCTGGATCCCCGGCCGGAGACGGCACCGGCGAGGGGCCCGGCCCCCTCTCCCCCGGCCCCGTCCCCGCCGTCCCTGCCGTCCCCGCCGGTTCCGCCGTCCCCGCCGGTTCCGTCCATGCTCCCCGCCGGAGTGGGCGACCTCACCGGGCGCGACACCGAGCTGCGCTGGCTCGTCTCCGTCCTGCGCGACCGCCCCGCCTCCGGGCCGGTGATCTGCGCCGTCTCCGGCATGCCGGGGGTGGGCAAGAGCGCGCTGGCCCTGCAGGCCGCCCACGACCTGCGGGACGCCTTCCCCGACGGCCGGCTGTACGTGAACCTGCGCGGCGCCGAAGCCGAACCGGTCGAGCCGTCGCACGCGCTCAGCCGGTTCCTGCGCGCCCTCGGCGTGGCGGGGACGGCCGTTCCCGACGGCCTGGACGAGCGCGCCGAGGTGTTCCGCGCCCACCTGTCCGACCGGCGCGTGCTGGTGCTGCTGGACGACGCCGCGAACGAGGCCCAGATCGAGCCGCTCATCCCCGCGGGGAACGGCTGCGCGGTGGTGGTCACGAGCCGCGGCGCGCTGACCGCCCTGCCCGGCGCGCAGCGGCTCGCCCTGGGGGTGCTCGGGAAGGCCGCCGCCGTCCGGCTGCTGGGTACGATCACCGGCCGGGTCGAGCTGGCCGCCGACACCGCCACCGCCGAGCGGCTGGCCGAGCTGTGCGGGCACCTCCCCCTGGCGCTCAGGATCGCCGGGGCGCGGCTGGCCGCCCGGCCGCACTGGAGCGTCGACCGGCTGGTCTCCCGGCTCGCCGCCGAGCACGACCGGCTCGACGAGCTCACCCACGGCACCCTGTCGGTACGGGCCAGCCTCGCCCTCGGTTACTCCGGTCTCGACGAGCCCGGCCGCACCCTGTTCCGCCGCCTCGCCCTGGTCGAGACGCCCGACTTCGCCGGCTGGGTCGCCGCGGCGCTGCTCGACGCCGGCCCCCGCGCCGGATCGCGCGGCATCGGGGGGATGGACGCCGAGGAGATCCTGGAGAGGCTCACGGAGGCGCAGCTCGTCGAGTACGCGGGCCGGGACGGCGTCGGCGAGCCCCGCTACCGCGTCCACGACCTGGTGCGGCTGCACGCCAGGGAGCGCGGCGAGACCGACGACCCTCCCGGCGCCACCGTCGCCGCGCTGACCCGGCTGGCGGGAGGGTATCTCGCGCTCGCCGAACGGGCGCACCGGCGGCAGTACGGCGGCGACTACACCGTGCTGCACGGCGACGGGCCGCGCTGGGACTGCGGGGAGGCCACCTCCGGCCGCCTGCTCGCCGACCCGTCCGGCTGGCTGCGCGGCGAACGGCTCGGCCTGGTGGCGGCCGTGGAGCAGGCCGCCCGGCTCGGCCTGAGCGAGATGTGCTGGGACCTGGCGATGACCGCGGTCACCCTGTTCGAGGCGCAGGGCCACTTCGACGACTGGCGGCGCACCTCGGAGACCGCGCTGGCCGCCGCCCTGCGCGCGGGCGACCGGCGCGGCGAGGCGGCGATGCGCTACTCGCTGGGCACGCTCGCCCTGTTCCGGCAGCGCTACACCGACGCGCGTCCGCACCTGGAGGCCGCGCTGCCGCTCTTCGAGGCGGTGGGCGACCGGCACGGCCAGGCTCTCACCCTGCGCAACGCGGCGCTGATCGAGCGGGTGGAGGGACGGGTGGAGTCCGCGCTCGACGCCTACCGGCGGGCGTTGCGAATGCTCCGCGAGGTCGGCGACCCGCACGCCGAGGCCCACGTGCTCGGCAGCATGGCCCAGATCCACATCGAGCACGACCGTCCCCGCACGGCGGCACCGCTCCTGGAGACGGCGCTGGCCGTCTACCGCGACCTGGGCAACGCGCGAGGGGTGGCGCAGATCCTCAACAGGCTGGGACTGCTGCACCTGCGCCAGAACGACCCCGCGCGGGCGAAGGACGCGTTCGGGCAGGTCCTGCTCGCCGCCAGGTCGGCCGGAGACCGCATCGGCGAGGCGTACGGCCTGCTCGGGACGGGCGAGGCCGAGCTGCTGGCGGGCGAGCTCGACCGCGCGGCCGGCCTGCTCGACGCGGCGCTGCTGCTGGCCGAGGAGCTCGGGGAGCCCTTCGTCGCGGCCCGCGCCCGCCTGGCCCGCGGGCGGCTCGCCGCCGAGCGCGGCGAGTACGGGCAGGCCGCGACCATACTGGACCGGGCGGTGCGGGAGTTCGCCGCCATCGGCCTGCCGGTCTGGCACGAGCGGGCGCTCGAGGCCCGGCGCGCCCTCGACGGCATGCTCTCCGCGCCGCCCACCCCCTGCTGACCGGACGGGAGCGCGGCCGGACGGGAGCGCGGCCGGACGGGAGCGCGGCCGGACGGGAGCGCGGCCGGACGGGAGC